>JALZNY010000086.1 GCA_030857525.1 Actinomycetota bacterium | reverse complement strand
CAGCCCACCTCGACCGCAGCGTGCACGCCACCGAGGGCCTGCTGGTGCGGGCCCGAGGTGCTTTTCGTCGCGCCTACGAAGCCGAGGAGTCCGGCGATGGCTGATCCCTTCGACCTCCTACACGCCTCGGTCGAGCCCATCGACCCTGATCCCGCCTTTGCGGCCCGCTTGCGCAGCCGCCTGCAAAGGGCGCTCTCCCTCCCGAAAGGAGTCGACATGCCCCGCACCGCCCTCAGCCCCGAACCGGTGATGACCACGGCCGCCCCCCACCCTGGCTACGCCGGCGTGATCCCCTACCTCGCCGTCGCCGACGCCCGCCGGGCCCTGGCCTGGTACGCCGACGCCCTCGGCGCCCGCCCCCGGGGCGAGCCCATCGTCATGCCCGACGGGCGCATCGGCCACGCCGAGCTGGAGCTGGCCGGGGCGGTCGTCATGCTCTCCGACGAGCACCCTGAGGTCGGGGTGGCCGCCCCTGTGCCCGGCCAGGGCTCGGCGGTCACCCTCCACCTGGAGGTGGCCGATGTCGACGCCAGCACCGAGCGAGCCGTCGAGGGCGGCGCCACGCTCGACCGCCCGCCTTCCGACAACCCCTACGGGCGCAACGCCGTGGTGGTCGACCCCTTCGGTCACCGCTGGATGATCTCCGGTGCTCTCGCCGGTGCCGGCACTGGCGCTCCCGCCCCGGCGTCGAACAACCTGGCCGGCCCCGGCGAGGTGAGCTACGCATCGCTGTGGGTCCCCGACGTCGAGGACGCCGCCGCCTTCTACGCCGAGGTGCTGGGATGGCGCTACGCCTCGGGCAGCGCGTTGCAGGGGCGCCGGGTCGAGGGCGTCGAACCTCCTCTCGGTCTGTGGGGAGGCCAGGAGCAGCAGACCGTGTTCTTGTGCTTCTCGGTGGACGACGTGAGCGCAGCGGTGGAGCGGGTGCGAGCGGCCGGCGGCCAGGCCGAGGACCCACGGCGGGAGCCCTACGGGCTGGTGGCCGACTGCATCGACGACCAGGGGATGGCCTTCGCCCTTTCCGAGACGGGAGGTGGACCGTCCAGCCGTGCAGTCGCCGTCGGGCCGGCGCAGGGCGAGCTGGCCTACTTCGTCCTGGGGGTGCCCGAAACCGCCCGGGCTCGAACCTTCTTCACCTCGGTCCTGGGCTGGAGCTTCACGCCCGGCCACGTTGAGGACGGGTGGAACATCGAGGGGGTATCGCCCCGGGCCGGGATGCACGGCGGCAACGAGGTCCCCCTGGTCGTGCCCATGTTCGCGGTGGACGACATCGCGACCGCCGTCGGCCGGGTCCGAGCCGCAGGGGGCACCGCCTCCGACCCCGAGGCGATGCCCTACGGCATCACCGCCGACTGCACCGACGACCAGGGCGCGGCCTTCTACCTGGGCCAGCTCAGCTGATCGGTCCGACCATGGCGCACGACGCGGGGCTCTTGCGCTTCGAGCCCGTGCATGGTCACTCTGCCGGCCGGCACGCTCGTGGCGGCACTGACCCCCAATGCCCGGCTCAGGCGCGACTCCGGGTCTGCGTGCGCCGAGCTCCGATCGAACGACGAGGAGCAGAGACATGAGTGACGCACGGCTGCAGCGATGTCGATGGACGAGCTCGAGGCGGAGGGTGGTACCGCCCTCCCGGCCAAGGAGGTGATCTCCCTCCTCAAACTCGACCTCGACCTCGACCTGGCCATCGCGGCCAACGCCAACGTCGCTGCGCCCATCAACGCCGCCGTCTCGGCCAACATCGCCTCGGTGGGCTCGGAATCCATCGCCATCGCCGACCAGAACCCGGTCATCGAACAGCAACTCGACGACGTGACGGCCCGGGCCGAGGCCGACCAGGACGCCAAGGTGATCCAGTAGCCACGAACGTGGCCCGCACCCTCTCCCTCATGGTCACGCCCCCGTGACCCCATCACCCCAGAGCCTTCACCCCCCCGAGCCGCAGCCCAGGGCGGAGGTCCCCACCCGGGCCACCGGCCTGGAGCTGTTGGGGGAGATGGCCGGTTCGGGCTACCGCCGACCGCCCCTGCTCGTCCGGCGCCTCGACGGGCAGACGGTCCAGGTCACGCCGCTGCTCTACCGGGTGCTGGAGGCGATCGACGGACGTCGCGACCACACCGAGCTGGCCGAGGTGGTCAGCGACCGGGTCGCCCGGTTGCTCACGGCCGGCGACATCAGCTTCCTGATCGAGTCGAAGCTCCGTCCCCTTGGTTTCCTGCGGGGATGCGACGGGGCCGATCCGTCGACCGTGAAGGCCGCTACTCGGGCTGCGCTTCCGCTTCGTCATCACCAACCCTCGGATCACGGGGCGCCTGGCCACGCTGTTCGCCTGGTTGTTCCACCCCGGTGTCGCCATCCCCATCACCCTGGCGTTCGCGTTGGTGAGCTGGTGGACGCTGTTCGACAAGGGGCTGGGGACGGCGATGGACGAAGCGCTCTACCAACCGCGACTCATCCTGGTGTTGATCGCCCTCACTGTGGTGTCTGCCGCGTTCCACGAGCTCGGACATGCGGCGGCCCGTCGCCGGGGCGGGGGCAGGCCCGGGGCCATGGGAGCCGCCCTCTACCTGGTCTGGCCGGTCTTCTACACCGACGTGACCGACTCCTACCGATTGGGACGGGCCGGGCGCCTGCGGGTCGATCTCGGAGGTCTCTACTTCAACGGCATCTTCACCCTCGGCACCGTCGGTGTGTGGGCACTGGTGAGGGCCGACGCCCTGTTGGTGATGGTCCCGATCCAGTTGCTGCAGATGGTGCGCCAGCTCGTCCCGCTCGTACGCTTCGACGGCTACCACATCCTGGCCGACCTGGTCGGCGTCCCCGACCTCTTCGCCCGCATCAGGCCGATCCTGCGCTCGGTGGTGCCAGGACGGGGCACGACGGCCGAGGCGAACCCGCTCAAGTCATGGGTCCGCCTGGTCGTCTCGGCCTGGGTGGTGGTGGTGCCCTTCCTGGTGGTGACGTTCGGCTTGGTCGCCTGGACGCTCCCCAAGGTCGTCGCCAGCGCTTGGGGCAGCCTGGGCCTCCAGGCGGCAGCCCTCAGGACCAATCTGGGCGAGGGCAACCTCGATCGCATCGCCCTCGGGTTGGTGTCGATCGTGGCGGTCGCCCTCCTGCCCGCGAGCATGGCCTACCTGGTCGGGCGGATCCTGCGGACCACCACGGTTCGCGTGTGGGTCGCCACCGAGCACCGGCCGGCGCCGCGAGCAGTGGCCATGCTCGTCGCCGTCGCCCTGGTGGGCACGGCAGGGTCGCAGTGGTGGCCGGAGCAGGGAACCCAGCCCATCCAACAGGCCAGCCCCGGGCCTTTGAGCGACGACGCCACCCGGGGCGGTGTCACCGCACTCGCCGAGGAGCGGTCGGTCGTGGCCCTCGAGGATCCGCCCGAACCGGTCCCAGCCGAGAGCGGGGCGGCGACCGCGCCCCCACGGGGTCAGATCTTGTCGACCTTCTTGGTCCGGTGACGTGCCTCCACGTAGCGCACCGTGCCTGAGCTGGCCCTGGTCACCAAGGACTGGGTGGTGACGATCCCCTCCTCGTAGTGAACGCCTCGGAGCAGCTCGCCGTCGGTGATGCCGGTAGCTGCGAAGAAGCAGTTGTCACCCTTGACCAGGTCGTCGATGGACAGGACTGCGTCGAGGTCGTAGTCGGCGTCGAGAGCGGCCCGGCGCTCCTCGTCGGTGCGGGGCCACAGCCGGCCCTGCTGCTCGCCTCCCATGCACTTGAGAGCAGCGGCGCTGATGACACCCTCGGGGGTGCCCCCGATGCCGAAGAGGATGTCGGCGCCGGCTTCGGGCCACGCCGTCTGCAGGGCGCCGGCGACGTCGCCGTCGGGTATGAGGCGGATGCGGGCGCCCGCGGCCCGGACCTCGGCGATGAGCTCCTCGTGGCGGGGCCGGTCCAGGATGACGACCGTCAGGTTCTCGACGGCATCACCCTTGGCCTTGGCCACCGCGGCCAGGTTCTCCGTGGGCGAACGGGTGATGTCGATCACCCCGGCGCACTCGGGGCCCACCGCGATCTTCTCCATGTAGACGCACGGCCCGGGGTCGAACATCGAGCCCCGCTCGGAGACGGCGATGACTGCCAAGGCGTTGCCCCGACCCAGCGCCGTCAGGGTGGTCCCGTCGATGGGGTCGACTGCGATGTCGGTGGCCGGTGGGCTGCCGTCACCGATGCGCTCGCCGTTGAAGAGCATGGGCGCTTCGTCCTTCTCGCCCTCCCCGATGACGACGATTCCATCCATGGCCACCGAGCCCAGCACGGCCCGCATGGCGTCGACAGCGGCGCCGTCGGCGGCGAGCTTGTCGCCCCGACCCATGAAGCGAGCGGCAGCCAGAGCGGCTGCTTCGGTGACCCGCACCAGATCGAGGGCCAGGTTGCGGTCGGGGACCAACTGCGGTTGTCCGGGGCTCATCACCTTGGACAGTAGCGCGCCCCGCCGTGCCACCGCCCCGTCAGGGCGACGAGGCGGTGGGGGCGGTCGGGAAAAACCTCTACCGAGAGGCGCCGGCGGGGACGGGACTGGCCTCCGCAGGTGTGGAGTTGTCGTCGCCGTCGACCACGGGCCGGCGGGCATTGACCTCGGCGGTGGTGGGGGCGAAGGCCCCGGCCAGACCCACGGCGACGGCCAGCCCGGCCACGGTGCCGGCCACGGCGATGCGGCTGTTGCCGGTATCGGCACAGCGGCGGTTCATGTCGCCGATGATGGTGCCGGCCGGGGTGCCGGGGGCGGCGGTGGCGTCGGACAGGCCGTGCTGCTGGCACTCCACGGCACCGGCGAAGGTGAAGGGCACCGCGGCGTAGGCGTAGGAGGCCCCCATGACCGAGATGGCCAGGGCGGGCACGACCCGTCGCCAGCGGGGGACCGGGGCCTTGGCGCGGGAGTCAGGGCTCCGGTCGGACTGGGGTTCGGGGACCTCACGCACCCGACGGGTGCGGCGGTCCTGGGTTCGAGGCTCCATCAGTTGTGTCATGGAGTTTTGATCGGCAGCCCCAAGATGATCCTTTAGCTCATCGTGTCGCTCGTCCGATCGAATGCGTTAGGCCTGGCAAGATCGTGATCGTGGCCGCCCCCTCATTGCCCCGGATCACGGCTGCCCTCTGCGCGCGAGGGCGCACCGTGGCTGAGCCTCGGCTGGTGCCCGGCGGACACCGCGTGGCCTTCGTGGCCAGCTCTGCCGGTCGGGCCCAGTTGATGCTCATGACCCTGCACCCAGGTGAGGGGGGGACCCTGTGGCCCGGTCCCGAGCTGGTGGTGAGCTCCGACCCGCCCCCCTGCTCCTCGCGCCCCTACGGGGGTGGGGCATTCGACTGGCTCCCCGACGGCTCGGGCCTGGTGTACGCCGCCGTCGACGGAGGCCTGTGGCTCCAGCCGGCCACCGGGCCACCGCCTCGTCGCCTGGTCGAGCACGGACCGGTCAGCGCCCCGGCCGTCGCTCCTGACGGGACGAAGGTGGCCTACGTGGTGGACACCCACCACGTCGGAGTCGTCGCCCTCGGGACCGAGGCCGCATGGCCGGCGCTGGTCTCCTCCGGCGCCGACTTCTGCCTCGACCCCACCTGGTCACCCGACGGCCAGCGGGTGGTGTGGCACGAGTGGGACGTCCCAGCCATGCCCTGGGACAACAGCCGCATCGTGTCGAGGGCAGCCGACGGCTCCGGCCCGGTCGTCACCGTGGCCGGCGGCGAAGGTGTCGCCGTGGCCCAGCCCCGCTTCGCTCCTGACGGGGCCCTGGGCTACCTGAGCGACGCCTCAGGCTGGTCGAACGTGTGGGCCGCGGGACCCGGAGGCGACCACCACGCTTCACTGCACGCCGAGGCCCACGAGCACGGCGGGCCGAGCTGGGGCCCCGGGGCCCGCTCGTTCGCCTGGTCTCCCGACGGCACCTCGCTGGCCTTCTGTCGCAACGAGGGAGGCTTCGGCTCCCTGCGGGTGCTCGACCGGGCCAGCGGGCGGGTGGAGGAGCTGGGCCGGGGCGTCCACGGCGGACTGAGCTGGGAGGGACCGACATTGGTGGCCGTGCGCAGCGGCGCCCGCACCCCGACCGAGGTGGTGGCCTACTGCGGAGCTGGTCAGCGGACTCGCCGGGCCTTGGCTCGTGGCCCCCTGGCCGGCTTCGTGGCCGCCGGCCTGGGTGAGCCCGAGCTGGTGACCTGGAGCGGTGACGACGGGGCCGAGGTGCCCGGCCGGCTCTACCGCCCCATTCCGTCAGTCTTGGGCGACCCCCCACCGCTCATCGCCTGGGTCCACGGCGGGCCTACCGCCCAGATGGAGGTGGTGTTCAACCCTCGGATCGCCTACTGGGTC
>JALZNY010000085.1 GCA_030857525.1 Actinomycetota bacterium | reverse complement strand
GGTGGTGGGCGACCCGGTCTTTGAGCCCGAGCGCATCGCCCGGTCGGCGCCGGGGGAATCGGCCGACGCCCTGGCCCGGCTGGGAGTCACCCACGTGGTGCTGGTGGACGAGGAGGGGGCCACCGAGCTGGTCGCCTCGCCCCGCTTCGAGCGGGTGTGGCGGTCGCCGCCGCTGTCCATCTTCGCCGTCGAGGTGCCTACGGGCCAGCCCCCGCCGTCGTCGTTGGTCACCACCACGGTCGCGTCATCGGCCCGACTGGCGCGGGCCGAGGACGAGCACCTGGTGATCGAGACCGACGCCACGGCGTCCACGTCGGCGACGGTGGCCGTGGGCTGGTCACCGAAGTGGCACGCCCGCCTCGACGGGCGGCCGGTGGCGCTCGAGCCCACGGGTGACGGCCTGTTGTCGCTGACCCTCCCCGCCGGTGAGCACACCTTGGCGCTGCGGTTCCGACCCGACGGCTGGGACCGCCTGGGCCTAGCTCTCAGCTTGACCAGCGCCCTCGGCGTGGTGGCCGGGGTCATCGTGGCCCGGGTCAACTCCGTCCGGACCGGTGCGGCCGGTGTCAGCGTGGTCGGGGTCAGCCGGCGACGGTGGCCGCGCTCACGGGAGCCGGCTGGGTCCGGGCCAGGAAGTTCCTGAGCAGGTCGTGGCCCGAGCCGGTCAGGATCGACTCGGGGTGGAACTGCACTCCCTCGACGTCGAGGTGGCGGTGGCGCAAGCCCATGACCACCCCGTCGTCGGTCTCGGCGCTCACCTCCAACACGTCGGGCAGGTCGGCGCGGGTCACCACCAACGAGTGGTAGCGGGTGGCCTCGAAGGGGTTGGGCAGCCCGGCGAAGACCCCCCGGCCGTCGTGGTGGACGAGCGACGTGCGCCCGTGCACGACCTGGGGAGCCCGCACCACCCGGCCGCCGTAGAGCGCCCCGATGCACTGGTGGCCCAGGCACACGCCGAGCACGGGCACCCGACCGGCCACGTGGCCGATCACGTCGTTGGAGATGCCGGCCTCGTCGGGCCCGCCGGGCCCGGGGGACACAAGTACGGCGTCGGGGGCCAGCTCGTCGACCTGGTCGAGATCGATGGCGTCGTGGCGATGTACCAGGGGCGTGGCCCCGAGCTCACCGAGGTACTGGGCCAGGTTGTAGACGAAGGAGTCGTAGTTGTCGATGACCAGCACGCGGGCTCCCACGGCCCAAGGTTACGTCCGTCAGCCGGGGTCGGCTCCGGAGCCGGAGCCGGAGCCAGCGTCGTCGGAGTCGCTGGCGTCGGCCAGCAGGTGGGCCGCCTTCTCCACCGCCCGCCGGGCCCGGGTGAGGCGCTTCTCGTCGACGGGAAGCTCGCTGCCCCCGGCGTCGATCGACTCCCGCAGCCGGATGATGGCCAGGTCGGCCAGCTCCTCGGCGATGCCCTCCAGCCGCCCCCGGATCTCGTCGAACTCACCAGCCATGGCGGGGCAGCGTACCGGGGCGCCTATCCTCAAGCCCATGGCCAAGCGGGCACCGGGGCGACAAGCTGGCTCGACCGGGCGGGTCACGCCCAAGGGAGGGACGGCCAAGGGGGCCACCACCAGGGGTAACCCACCCAAGGACCGGATCCCTCCCAGCTCAGGTCGCTACACCCCGCCCATCCCCCGGGAGCAGAAGATCAGCCCCCGCTGGGTGCCGGCGCTGATGTTCTTCTTCCTGCTCAGCGGCGCGGCGGTGATCCTGCTCAACTATCTGGGGCTGTTACCTGGTGAAGCCGACAACCGCTACCTCCTCGCCGGCCTGGCCCTCATCACCGGCGGCTTCATCACCGCCACCCGCTACCACTGAGGGTTTCGCCGCCGAGGCAGAGGTGGGTGCCTGTACTTACAGGGGTGTCATTCTCCCCAGGTTTCTGCACAGGGTGGGGACAACTATTCGGCGGGGACGACCAGTTCCATCTCGTCCATGCAGTGGCGGGGCGGGACGGGGTCTTCGGAGATGGCCTCGCGCACCCGCAGCTCCATCCCGCACAGAGGGCAGCGGTAGGTGAGGTTCACCCGGCGCATCTCTCCCGGCGGGGGCGGCTCGGGGGCGGGGCGGGCGAAGGAGCCCAGCAGGGCGAAGCCGACCTTGAAGATCACGTAGGCCGCCACCACCGCCACGAGCACGTTGAACACCGATCCCATAGCCACCGCCAGCGTAGCGAGACGCACGCTTTGCCAGCATGGGGGGTACAGGCGGGACGTGCCCAGCTACCGGTCGCGCATCCCCGAGGTGGCCAGCTAGGGACTCGGCATCGAGCGGCTCCGGCGGGGCCAGCGGGAGGCGGCCGACGCGGTGGTGGCGGGCCGGGACACCCTGCTCGTCATGCCTACCGGATCGGGCAAGTCGGCCGTCTACCAGATCGCCGGTGCCCTCCTTCCCGGGTGGACCTTGGTGGTGTCACCTCTCATCGCTCTGCAACAGGACCAGGTCGCCTCCCTCGATGACGCCGACGTGGGTCGAGCCGTGGCCGTGAACTCCGCCCTCGGGGCGGGACGGCGTCGCCGCCTGCTCGACGAGCTGGCCGCCGGCGACATCGAGTTCGTCTTCGTGGCCCCCGAGCAACTGGCCAACGACGAGACCAGGGCCGAGCTGGCCGCCCACCCTCCGTCGTTGTTCGTGGTCGACGAGGCCCATTGCGTCTCCCGCTGGTGGCCCACGTCCAGGGACTCGAGGCGCCGGCATCGTCTATGTGGCCACCCGCAAGGAGACCGAGGCCCTGGCTGACCTGCTGGGAGCCGAGACCGACCGGCGCGTGGTCGCCTACCACGGAGGCATGGCGGCCAAGGCCCGACGGGAGGCCCAGTCGGCATTCATGATGGCGACGCCGAGGTCATGGTGGCGACCAACGCCTTTGGCCTGGGCATCGACAAGGCCGATGTCCGCTTCGCCATCCACCACCACGTGCCCGAGTCCCTCGACGCCTACTACCAGGAAGCGGGGCGGGCCGGGCGCGACGACGAGGCGGCCCGTCGGGCCCCCGAGGGGGCGGACCAACACCGGGAGGTGGAGCGGACCCGCTTGGAGATGATGCGGGCCTACGCCGAGGCTCGCTCCTGTCGCCGCCGGTTCATCCTCACCTACTTCGGCGAGGCGACCCCGACCCGCTGTGGCAACTGCGACGTGTGCGTACACACCGACGCCGATGCCTCCGGTGACGATCCCGCCGATCCCGCCGATCCCACCGATCCCGCCGACCTCTCCGGCGCCACCTCAGCCGAGGACGGCTACGACTGGCCTGAGCAGAGTCGGGTACGCCACACCGCCTGGGGCGACGGCTTGGTGTTGCGGCGCGACGGCGACGCCATCGTGGTGCTCTTCGACGATGCCGGCTACCGGACCCTGTCGGCCGAGCTGGTAAGCGCCAGCGACCTCTTGGCGTCCATCTGACCTCCGGCTCGTCCGAGCGTCCCACCGGGCTCACCCCTCGGCGGCCTGGTCCTCTTCCTCGTCCGCCTGCTTGTTGCCCTTCTTCCGGCTCTGGCGGGCGGCGGCCACGCTGGCCTCCAGGGCGGCCATCAGGTCGACCACCTCGCCGCCCTCGGCCGCGGCCGCCTCGACCACGACCTCCTCCCCCTCGGCCTTGCGCCCGACGAGCTCGAGCACCCGCTCCCGGTAGGTGTCGTGGTAGCGCTCGGGCTCCCAGTCGCTGGTCAGCGACTCTATGAGCTGGCCGGCGATGCGCCGCTCGCGTTCGCCCAGCTCCACGTCGTCGCCGGGCACGTCGTCGATGTCACGCTGGGGGTCGCGGACCTCGTCGGCGAAGAACATGGTCTCGAGCACGAGCACCCCCCGGGCCGGGCGGATGGCGGCCAGGTACTGCTTGGTGCGCAGCACGAAGCGGGCGACGGCCACCTTGTTGGCATCCTCCATGGCCCGGCGCAACAGCGCGTAGGACTTCTCGGCCCCCGCCCCCTTGGCCGGGGCCAGGTAGTAGGTCTTCTCGTAGTAGACGGGGTCGATGCGGTCGAGGTCGACGAAGTCCTCGATCTCGATGGTGTGGGAGCGTCCCGGCTCCACCGACTCCAGCTCCTCGGGAGAGACCAGCACGTGGCGACCCTTGTCGACCTCGTAGCCCTTGACGATGTCGTCGTAGCCGACCTCCTCGCCCGACTCCGCGGCTACCCGCTTGTAGCGGATGCGCTGGCCCGTCCCCTCCTGGAACTGGTGGAAGCTCACGTCCCTGGTCTCGGTGGCGCTGAACAGCTTCACCGGGACGTTGACCAGCCCGAAGCTGATCGCCCCGCTCCAGATCGCCCTGGCCATGGTCGCCTCCTACCCCCTTCAGGGTCTGGTCCACCCGAAGAGCTCGCAGGTGCCATCATCGACGATCTCCGACGCAGCCTCGTCCTCGACGAGCCATCGCCTGAGCGGGCGCTGCAGGCTGCGGCGGTGAAGGCCGAACACCCTATGGCCTACGCCGACGCTTTCGCCGTGGCCACGGCCAAGGCGCACGGCGCCATCCTCGTCACCGGCGATCCCGAGATCCTCGAGGCCGGGACCGGTTGCCAGTTGGAAGATCTTCGGTAGTAGGTCCGCCAACCGGCAAGGAGACTTGGTCGACCCTGCTCCCCGGTCACTCCGCGGTTCGCCCGCCGAGGTGCTCGGCCAGGAAGCGTTCCATGGCTCGGTAGAGGTCAAGGCGGTTCTCGGGGTTGGCGAAGCCGTGACCCTCGTCGTCCTTGAGCAGGTACTCGACGTCGACCCCCCGCTCGTGGAGCGCGGCCACGACCTGGTCGGCCTCTTGCTTGGTGACCCGGGGGTCGTTGGCTCCCTGGACCACGAGCAGCGGCGTGCGGATGGCGTCGACCCGCGACAGCGGGGAGCGGGCCCACAGGTCGGCCACCACCTCCTCGTTGGGCTCCTCCTCGGTGCCGGGGTCGCCCACGAAGCGGAACCACGAGCCCTGGAGGAACGGCCGCCAGTAGGGCGGGAACGAGCGCACCAGGGTGACCAGGCTGGACGGGCCCACGTAGTCGATGGCGGCGGCGAACACCTCGGGGGTGAAGGTGACCCCGACCAGCGTGGCGTAGCCGCCGTAGGAGCCGCCGTAGATGGCCACCCGCTCCCGGTCGGCGGTGCCCGTCTCCACCGCCCACTCGACCGCGTCGATGAGGTCGTCGTGCATCTTGCCGGCGAACTCGTGCTCGGCCGCGTGCATGAACGCCTTGCCGAAGCCGGTCGAGCCCCGGTAGTTGACCTGGAGCACGGCGTAGCCCCGGTTGGCCAGGAACTGGGCCTCGGGGTCGTAGCCCCAGGAGTCGCGGGCCCAGGGGCCGCCGTGCACCACCAGCACCATGGGCAGGCCCACCGGCTGGACGTCGGACCGCTCACGGCGAGAATCCGCCGTGACGTCGAGGGGCAGGGTCAGGCAGGCGTGCAGGGTGTAGCCGTCGCGCGAGGGGATGCGCACCGTCTGCATGGGGGCGAGGGTGGCCGGGTCGAGCTTGGGCCGGGGCCGGAAGAGAAACTCACCGCCGCCGCCCTCGGTGTCGCCCGCCTCGGTGTCGAGCAGGAAGGTGGCGCCGGGCTCACGGTCGTCGTCGAAGGACACCACCCAGGTCTCCTCGTCGTCGTCCATGGACACCCCGGCCACGTCGCCGTGGTGCAACTCGGCGGCCCGGCGCCACTTCCGCTCGAAGCCGTCGTCGAAGAAGACCACCTCCAGGCGGTCGACCATGTAGATCACGGCCAGCAGCTCGCCGGTGCGGTTGCGAAGGATCGGCCCTCCCAGGTCGACCTCGGCGTGGGCGTGGACCTCGGTCTCCTCTCCCGTGGCCAGGTCGAGGCGGACCAGGCGGGCGAGATCGCGACCCCGGGCCGAACCCACCCACAGGGCGTCGCCCTCGGGGGTGAAGCCGTAGACGTTTCCGCCGTCCTCGTTGGCGTAGACGGTGAGGGAACGGAACTCCTCGTCCTCCCCCTGGCGCACCAGGATCTCGGTGTCGCCCGCCGGGGTCTGGCCCGAGGCGGCGAGCAGGCGACCGGCGTTGTCGGTGTGCCAGCCGGCGATGGTGCCCGGGTTCTCCGCCACCAGTTCGAGGGCCCCGGTGACCAGGTCGAGGCGGTGGACGTCGAAGCACTGCGGGTTCCGCCGGTTCATGGAGACCAACACGTGGGTGGGGTCGTCATAGGGCACGTCGACGATGCCGGCCCGGACCTGGTCGAAGGGCGTGAGGTCGACCGAAGGGTCACCGGGGCGGGACAGGTCGGCCGCGTAGACGTGGAAGTTCTCGTTGCCGCCCTGGTCCTGGGCGTAGAGGATGCGCGAGGAGTCCCGGCTCCAGGAGTGGCTGCGGATGCCCCGGACGTGGTCGTGGGT
>JALZNY010000084.1 GCA_030857525.1 Actinomycetota bacterium | reverse complement strand
GCTGCGGTCGTGGCCGGCCTGATGGTTGTCAACGCCCGATCATCCACCGTCGGCACCTCCAGAGGAAGCACCGCGGCAGTGCGCAAATCGGTGGTCGGTCGCTCCGAATCCGGCCACCACGGCCAGCCCGGTGCAGAGGGTCATGGTTGTGGCTACAGCGAGCGCGCTGCAGGTCCTTCGCGTGTTCTCGAACATGTTCGATCGCCTTTCCCTAAATTGGGTACGGCCACCAGGTAGGTGCGGCCTAAAGGTCGTATCGGTAAGAGAAAGTAAGAGCTGAAGGGTTCTCGCCCTAAAGCAGCTAAGCTAAGCCTAAATATCCCTAAGCCAGGGGTAAGCCAAAAACAGGGCTATATTAGTGCTACAATGTTTGAGCTAAGTTGCGTCCTCCTTCCGCGTCCTTGCGGGCGACGCCCTCGCCCTGGATGGGGCGAGCGTCACTCAGCACTACGTGCCGGCCAGGCGGGCGACGACGGGGGCGAAGCTGGCCAGGGCCGGCTCGGACACGGTGATGTAGGAGATCCCGAAGCGCTCCCGGTGGGCCAGGAGGCCCTCGACCACCTGGTCGCAAGAGCCGAGGACGACGTGGGGACTTGCCAGCACCGCCGCCGGTGGCATTCCCCACCGTCCGGCCAGCTCGTCGATCCGGCGCTCACGGGCCACGACGTCGCCCACCTCCACCACCACGGTGAGGACGTTGAGCTCTGGTCCAGTCGTTCGGTCACCGGCGGCAGAACACACGGCGGCGAGCTTGGTGTCGGTCGCTTCGGGCGAGATGTCGGCCGGGTCGAGGGTGCCGTCGGGACGCGAGCGGGGAGCCAGGCCGACGATGTCGGCGTGGCGTCCGGCCAGGGCCAGTAGGCGGGGGCCACCCCCACCGATGAACAGGGGCGGCCCGCCGGCCTGGGCGGGCAGCGGTCGCCCCTCGACGTCGCGCACCTGGTAGTGGTCGCCGTCGAAGCTGAACGGCTCTCCCGCCCACAGGCCCCGCAGCACGGACACCGCTTCGGCCAGGCGGGCCAGGCGAACCCCGCCGGCGTCGAAGGCGATGCCGGCACCGTCGTAGTCCTCCCGGCGCCAGCCCGCGCCCAGCCCCAGCTCGAGGCGACCGCCGGAGAGCAGGTCGACCGTGGCCGCCTCCTTGGCCAGCAGCACCGGGTGGCGAAAGTCGTTGTCGAGGACGAAGGTGCCCACACGCAGCGTCGAGGTGGCGGCGGCGGCGACCGCCAGTGCCGGCAGGGGGGCGAGCTGGTCACCCAGGTGGTCGGGCACCAGCAGCGTCGAATAGCCCAGGTCCTCGACGCGCCGAGCGGTCTCGGCCCAGTCGTGGCCGTGGTCGAAGCCGGCCAGCGACAGGCCGAAACGAAACGGTCTCGGGTCCGCCACGGCGTGACCCTACTGGCGCCGCCGTGGTGGTCCGAGTGCGGCGGTTACCCACTGGGGAGCGACGTGGCCGGGAAGTACGATCGACCTCGATGCCGACCGCCCTGCCTGTCACCGGCGCCTGGCGGGCCGGCGATCCCCCCGGGAGGCGTCGCTTCGCCCGTCTGGCCACCGACCGGCCCTTCGTCCTCGAAGGTGGTGAGCAGCTCGAGGACATCTCGGTGGCCTACGAGACCTGGGGCGAGCTGGCCGCCGACAGCGACAACGCCATCCTCGTCTGCCACGCCCTCACCGGTGATAGCCATGCAGCCGGAGCCATGACGCCCGGCCACGCCGCTCCCGGTTGGTGGGACGGCCTCATCGGACCGGGCCAGGCCATCGACACCGACCGCTGGTTCGTGGTGTGCGCCAACGTGGTGGGCGGGTGCCAGGGCAGCACCGGCCCGGCGTCGAGCGACCCTCGCCACCCCGACGGCCTGCCCTACGGGTCGGCCTTCCCGGTGGTCTCGATCCGCGACATCGTACGCACCCAGACGGCGGTGGCCCGTGATCTCGGAGTGGCCCGCTGGATGAGCGTCATCGGTGGCTCCATGGGCGGGATGCAGGTGCTGGAGTGGGGGGTCATGTTCCCCGAGCGGGTGCGCTCACTCGTGCCCATCGCCACCGCGGCGGCGGCCAGCGCCCAGCAAATCGCCTTCGGGAGCGCGGGGCGCAAGGCCATCCGTCTCGACCCTCTGTGGCGAGGGGGCGACTACTACGCCGGCGGGCCGGGCGAGGGTCCCACCGAGGGCCTCTCGATCGCCCGCAGCATCGCCCAGATCACCTATCGCAGCGACGACGTGTTCACCGATCGCTTCGGGCGGGAGGTGGTCGAGTCCCTCGACGGCTTCTCGATGTGGCAGCGCTTCGAGGTGGAGCGCTACCTCGAGTACCACGGGGCCAAGCTGGCCCGGCGCTTCGACGCCAACTCCTACCTGTGTCTCACCAAGGCCATGGATCTCCACGACCTGGCCCGAGGGCGAGGGGGGATGAGGGAGGCGCTGGCCCGCATCTCAGTGCCGGCACTCGTGGTCGGGATCTCCTCGGACTCGCTGTATCCCACCTACCAGCAGCGCCAGGTGTGTGAGGCCCTCGACGCCCAGGGCACGCCGAACGAGTACGTGGAGATCGACAGCCGCCACGGCCACGACAGCTTCCTCATCGATTTGGACCAGCTCGGCCCGCCCCTGGCCCGCTTCCTCTCCGACATCGACAAGTCAGTCGACAAGTCAGGTGGGTGACGTGGCTGACCAGGGCGAGGCCGTAGACGGCGAGGGGACGGAGAAGCCGTCGTATCGCATCGAGACCCGGGCGATTCTGGCCGGACGCCGGGAGAACGCCGGGTCTCTGGTCGCCCCCGTGTGGCCAACGACGACGTTCGAGACTCCGACGGTGGCCGAGAGCCTGCGCCTGGCCACGTCGCTACGGCCGACCGAGTTTTACAGCCGCTACGGCAACCCGACGGTGCGGGCCTTCGAGGATGCCCTGGCCGACCTCGAAGGGGCCGAGGCGTCCCAGGCCTTCGCCTCGGGCATGGGCGCCATCTCCTCGCTGGTGTTGGCCCTGTGCTCCAAGGGCGACCACGTCGTGGCTCAGCGCCAGCTCTACTCGTCGAGCTCGCTGCTGTTCGCCGGCGTCTGTCCTCGCTTCGGCATCGAGGTCACCTCAGTTGATGCCACCGACGCCGGCGCACTGGCCGCGGCGGTGATCCCCGGGCGCACCGTCCTGGTCTTCGTGGAAACCCCGGCCAACCCGGGGATGCAACTGGTCGACCTCGACGCCCTGGGGTCGATCCAGGGGCCGCTGCGCGTGGTCGACTCCACCTTTGCCGGGCCCCTGCTGCAGCGGCCCCTCGAGCACGGGTGTGACCTGGTGGTCCACTCGGCCACCAAGGGCCTGGCCGGCCACAACGACGCCACCCTCGGGGTCGTCGCCGGTGCCGCCGACCTGGTCGCCTGGATCTGGAACTACCACACAGTCCACGGTGCCGTGGCCTCCCCCTACGACGCCCACAACGCCTTGCGAGGGCTGCGGACGTTGTCGGTGCGGGTGCGCCAGCAGAGCGAGACGGCCCTGCGGGTGGCCACCTTCCTGGAGGGCCGGGCGGGGGTGGCGGCTGTGCACTACCCCGGGCTCGAGTCGCACCCGCAGCATGACCTGGCCGTCCGCCAGATGGCGCACGGGGGCGGGATGTTGAGCTTTGACCTGAGTGGCGGGTGGGACGCGGGCCGGCGCTTCGTCGAGTCGGTCCGCCTGGCCCGCCTGGCCACCTCGCTGGGCGGGCCCGAGACGCTCGTCACCCATCCGGCGTCGACCACGGCGGCCAACCTGACCCCCGAGGAGCGGGCGGCCATGGGCATCGGCGACGGCTTGGTGCGCGTATCCATCGGCCTGGAGCACCCCGACGACATCGAGGACGACCTGGCCACGGCGCTGGCCGTGGCCACCGAGGTGTAGCCGCTGCCCGAGCTGGTCGAGGTCGAGTACTACCGGCGGCTGGCGAAGCGTGCCCTCCACCGGGTAGTGGTCGAGGTGCACGCCCCCGACGACTGGTACCTCAAGCAGGGCCTGTCGGCCGAGGGTCTGGCCGCCGCCCTGACCGGCCGCCACCTGGTCGAGGCCCGGCGGATCGGCAAGCTTCTGCTGCTCGACTCCGCCGGTGGCCCCACGCTCGGGCTGCGCTTCGGCATGACCGGGCGTCTGCTGGTCGACGGGTCGGCCGGGGTCGAGCACCTCGAGTACTCGAGTCTGCGCGAGGAACGGTCGTGGGACCGTCTGCGCCTGGCGTTCGAGGACGAGGGCGACCTGGTCGTGCGTGATCCCCGTCGCCTGGGCGGCGTGTTCCTCGATCCCGACGAGTCGCGCCTCGGCGTCGACGCGCTGTCGGTGACGGCGGCCGGCCTGCGCCGGCTGCTAGCCGGTAGTGCCGCACCCCTCAAGGCCCGACTCATGGACCAGGCGCGCTTGGCCGGGGTGGGCAACCTGATCGCCGACGAGGTCCTCTACCGAGCCGGGCTCGACCCGGCCCGGCCCGCCGCCTCGCTGTCGCCGGTCGAGGTCCGACGGTTGCACGCCCACTTACGCCGGACCCTCGCGCGGTTCCTTGCTGACGGAGGATCCCACACGGGAATCCTCCAGTCGTTGCGATCAGGTGGGGGGGCCTGCCCACGCGACGGCGCTCGCCTGCAACGTCGAACCATCGGGGGCCGAACGACCTGGTCCTGCCCCCGGCACCAGCGATAGCTCGTACCATGCCCTGGGTGGGGGTTCGACAACGTGCCGTGATCGTGGTGTGTTTGGTGACGATGGCGTTGGTGGCCTGGGCGCTGGCGCCAGCCGGCGCCCAGCTCATCAGCCCGCCGGGGGACTCGAGCACCACGACCACCGACGCTGGTGGCGGGTCCACCACGACGAGGGCGCAGGTGTCCAGCACCACGACTCCCAAGAGCTCGACGACGACCCGGGCGACGTCGACGACAGCCTCGTCGGGTTCGGGCTCGCGAAGGACCACCACATCCCGGTCGCCGTCGTCGACCGTCCGCCGGTCCACGTCGACCACCCGCTCGGGCGCCGCCGCAGGTGAGCGAGGTCCGACCACGAGCTCGTCGCTGCGGCCGACCACCACTGAGCGGCAAGGTGCGCTCGAGGCGACCACGACCACCAACGCCGCCGATCTGGCCCTGGAGCAGGCGGCCAGCTCGTCGGGAATGAGCACCCGAAACTTGGTTGCCGTCGTCATTGCCGGCCTCCTGGCCGTGGCGCTCGTGCTGTCGGTGCTGACCGTCCGCTACGTGCGAGCCACCCAGCCGCACGGTCGCTTCATGGCGTGAGCCAGCTCGGTCTGCTGGCCCCTCAGACTCTCGGTAGGGTGCGAGCATGGCCGACGAGCTCGACATCGAGGGGATGATCCAGCGGTTCCGTGATCGGGCCAAAGCAGTGAAGCACCGGACGCTTCCACCGGTCGGTGGGCCCGAGCGCCAGCAGTTCATAGCCCAGGCCCAGCGTGACTTCCAGGACTACGCCATGATCGGCGACGCCGTCGGGAGCCTGGAGGACGGCGTGCTGGTGCTGCGCATCGACCTGCGGCCTGCCTCAGCCGAGGATGGCGGCCCGGGCTGACGGAGCCCGGTCGAGTTGGTAGGCTCGGCCTCCCCACGCGGACGTGGCTCAGTGGTAGAGCATCACCTTGCCAAGGTGAGGGTCGCGGGTTCGAATCCCGTCGTCCGCTCCATTCAGTCGGGCCCTTGCTCCTGCAAGGGTGCCCGTTTTCCTTGTCGAGGTAAAGGTGACCTATTTGAACCCTTGATCTATCGACTATGCTGAATTGCATGCCAGATGACGGGCTTCAAGGAGAACAGGAGTCGGCGGAGGCCGATGCAGCTGTACCAAGGCGTAGTCTCCCCGCACCCTCGAAACCTTCGCCCAAGTCTTGCTTTGTCGTTGCCCCCATTGGGCGAGATGGTTCTGATACCCGTAAACGTTCAGATCAAATCTTGCGACATGTTATTGATCCTATAGTTACCAGCATGGGTTATGGCCCTGCCCTTCGTGCCGACCGTATCAGTGAGTCCGGGCGTATCACTCAGCAAGTCATTCAACATATTACCGATGACGATTTGGTGATTGCAGATCTAACAGGGAGTAATCCGAACGTATACTACGAACTTGCACTGCGACACGCCTTGAGCAAGCCCTTCGTGCAGTTGTTGACAGGAACGGATCCGCTGCCCTTCGATATCGCCGACCAGCGTACGATTATGGTGGACCATCAGGACCTGGACAGTGTCGCTAGCGCAACTGACGAACTACGTCGCCAGATTCAAGCCCTGCACGATTCTGGTGGACGAGTAGAAACGCCGCTTTCGTTCTCTGTTGATCTGGCTTCGCTTCGGAGCAGCGAAAACCCGGTCGAAAAGACAAGTGCTGAAGTGCTGGAG
>JALZNY010000083.1 GCA_030857525.1 Actinomycetota bacterium | reverse complement strand
TGAAGGGTGAAGGGAAAGGCGGGCTCAAGACGGCGGGGCGGCCATGTGGCCGAGCTGGCGGGAGCGCTCGGTGGCGGCCACCACTGCCTCAAGGACGGCGCTGCGCACCCCGCCGGCCTCGAGGGCGCGTACGCCGGCCGCGGTGGTGCCGCCCGGCGAGGTGACGGCGTGGCGCAGCGCCGTGGGCGTCTCCTCGCCCTCGGACAGCAGACGGGCGGCGCCGAGCAGGGTCTGTACGGCGAGGCCGGCGCTCACCTCCTGCGGTAGGCCGACGAGGACCCCGGCGTCGACCAGGGCTTCGGCCACGAGGAACACGTAGGCGGGTCCCGATCCGGACAAGCCGGTGACGGCGTCGAGCAGGGCTTCGGGCACCCGCACGACGGTGCCCACGGCCCTGAGGATCGCCTCGGCCCAGGCCATGTCCACCTCCTCGGCCCAGGTGCCTGCGGCGATGGCCGCGGCCCCGGCGCCCACCAGGGCGGGGGTGTTGGGCATGGCCCGTACGACGGGGAGCCGGACCGCCTCGGCGTCCAGGGCGGCCTCCAGGGCGGCGAGGGGAACCCCGGCCGCGATGGACAGCACCCGCCGGCAGCCGGCGGCGGTGACGGCTTGAGCCGTGGCCACAACATCGGCGGGCTTGACCGCCAGCACCACGCCCTCGGCTGGGGGAGGAGTGGCCATCACGCGCAGGCCGGGGGCAAGGCGCTCGCCCAGCGCCTGGCGCCGGGCGGCGACCTTTTCCACCACGCAGATCGACGCAGCATCCCACCCCGCTCCCAGCAGCCCGCCGACCAGGGCCTCGCCCATCCGGCCTCCGCCCACCACCACCAGCTCGGCGCTCACCGTGGCGACGCTACTTCGAGAGCGGGGAGCTCTACGGCAGGCAGCCGCGTGGGTTGCGGGGCGATCCTCCGTAGCGGGTCTCGAAGTGGACGTGGGGCCCGGTCGAGCGGCCGGTGCTGCCCACGAAGCCGATGTTGTCGCCTTGGCCCACGGACTGGCCGTTGGACGCGGCCAGCCGGCTCTGGTGACCGTAGAGGGTGGTCAGGCCGCCACCGTGGGACAGAATTATCACGTTCCCGTAGCCGCTCTGCACGCCGGAGAAGATGACCGTGCCGTCCTGGGCTGCGTAGATCGGGGTGCCGGTGGGAGCGGCGATGTCGATGCCGGCGTGGAGGCGTCCCCAGCGGTTGCCGAACTCCGAGGTGGCGGTGCCTCGAGTCGGCCAGATGCACCCGCCTCCCCCCACCGTGCGGTCGGCTGTCCCCCCCACCGAGGAGCCGACACTGGAGCGGGCTGCGGAGCGAGCTTCAGCCTCCTCGATGATGCGGGTGAGCTCGGCCTCGCTCGCCTCCTGGGCGTCGATCTCTTGTGACACCTCGGCCTGACGGGTATCGAGGTCGGCCACCAGCCGAGCTTGTTCGGTGCGGGTGGCCTCCAGCTCGGCCAGCCGTGTCTCGGTCTCGACGCGCCGCTCGTCGGCCTTGGCCGTGGCTGCCGCCGCTTGGGCACGCTGGAGCTCAAAGTCCTCCTGCGCGGCGTTGAGCTGGTCGATGACGTCCTCGTCGTTGGCGGTCACCTGCTCGAGCAGGGCCCGCTTGCGAGACGCCTCGGCGATGTCGCGCGACTGCACCATCTCGCCCAGATCGTCGTTGGTGGGGCGGATGAAGGTCTCCACGGCCCGTTGCACGACAGCCTCGGTGAGGCCGTCGATGCTGGCCCCGGTCTCGGCCATGGCCGCCTCGGCCTCGGCGACCTGCTGCTCGGCGGCGGCCACGGCCTGGCGGGCGGCCTCGACCTCGCCCGACTGGGCGTCGACCTGCTCGCTGAGGGTGGCGATGGCGTCGAGGAGCTCGTTCTCGGAGGCGGCCAGCCCGTCGAGCTCCTCGGCGAGGCGAGCCTGGCGGTCGCGTGCTTCGTTGCGGGCCGCTCGGGGGTCCGCAGCGGCGGCCCCAGCAGGAGCGACCTGGACCCCGAGCAGGGCGAGGAGGACGACCACGAGCGTGATCTTGGAGGGTGCGCCGAACGGCGTACCCGTGGCCCGAGCGGCCCTGCTCGCCCCGGAATCCTCCAGGTGATCGTCGCCGTGCTTCAGCGGACGGATTCCGGAGCTCGGACAGAGCCGGCAAGAGCGGGAGGCCGAGCCTGGTTCTCTCGGCGGCGTAGCCGCCGAGCCAAAGAGGAGGTTCACCAAACCGCGCCCTCTCGTGGTCCTGGTCATAAGCTCGGCGATGGTCGCTCTCTCCTGAACAAGGGCCTTGCACGCAACGAAGTAGGGCTGCACCACGGCGAGCGCCTCGTCGTGGCCAGCCGTAGCGGCGTAGGGGACCCGAGGAACGTAACAGGATCGCAACGCGATCGCCACCACTCCCGGTATCCAACCTCGGGAATGCCACGGCCCCGGTCATGGGCCCTGGGTGGGGCGAGGATGGCCGCTGAGCACCTGGGCCACCAGCAGGGCGCCGGCCAGGCCCGCACCGGCCAGGAAGGTCCCGGGGGCGCCTAGGCGGGTCAAAGCCAGGCCGGCGAGGATCGGTCCGGCGGTCTGGCCGGCCCTGACCCCGCCCACCCACACGGCTACGACCGCTCCCCGGCTCGACGCCGGCGCGGCACTGGCCACGATGGCCTGCAGCGAGGGGATGGCCGTCCCCTCGCCGAAGCCGTAGAGGAAGGCGCCGAGGATCACCACCGAGAGCACCGGGGCCCCGGCCACGATGGTGAAGGCCACGACCAGCACGCATGAGCCGGAGAGCACCAAGGCCCGGGCGCCGAAGCGCTCGGTGAGACGCCCGATCGACAGCGCCCCGACGGTGGCGCTCAGCGCGGGGATGCCGAGCACCAGGCCCCGGGCTGAGGCCGACAGAGCGAACCGCTCGTCCAGGTACAGGGGTAGGGCGGTGAGCATCAGCCCGAAGATCAGGACGAACAACAGCGCACCGCTGCCCATGGCGGCCAATACCGGGGCCGATCGCAGGTATCCCAGGGCGTCACGCACCTGCTCTGCCGTGCGCACCTCTCGCCGCGGCGAGCGTTCCATCATCAAGGCGACTCCGAGAGCGCTGGCCAGGCCCAGCCAGTAGGGAGCGAAGGTGGCCCGCCAGCCGGCCAGGTCGGTCAGGGCGCCGCCCAGGGGGGGCAGGACGGCGAGGGAGATGGTCAGCACCGCAGAGTTCTGGCCGATCACCCGGGCCCGGTCGGGACCATGCCAGTGGTCGGCTATGACCACCACGGCGAGGTTGATGAGCCCGGCCGAGCCCACGCCCTGCACCAGCCGGGCGGCCAGCAGGAGCTCGAACGTGGGGGCCAGCGCCGACAGGCCGCCCGAGAGCCCGAAGGCCACCAGGCAGGGCACGAGCACCTCCCGGCGCCCGTAGCGGTCGGCCAGCAGGCCGATGAGCGGGGCCACCACCACTCCGGGCAGGGTGGCCGCGGCCAGGATCAGGCCGGCGCCGCTCGACCCCACCCCCAAACCGTCGAGGATGTCGGGGATCGCGGGGGCCACCAGGGTGTTGGCCATGATGCCGGTGACGGTGATGGAGAAGATCACCGCTCTCGAGGGACGCCGTGTTCCTGGTCCGTCCGCCTCGTTGGTGGAGTGGCCGGTGGCGTCGTGGTCGGTGGAGCCCGAGGGACGTGGGGTCGATGCTCGTACTTCCCCGAACGAGGCCGGACGCTGCGCCCCTCGGGCTCCTTCGGGCACCCTAGATCAAGAAGAAAGTAGAAAGCAAGGAGAGTGAAGGAAAAGTATCAACACTGCACGAGCTGGCGTGCACTCACGTCGGCGTAGAGGCGCCGGAGCCGGGCCGCGGCTGTCGACCACGTGTAGCCCCCAGCCCGCACCGCGGCCCCCGCCCCCAGCCGGGCGGCCAGGGCCTGGTCGTCGAGGATCTCCGCCACCCGCTCGGCGTAGGCCCGGGGGTGTCGCTCCTCGACCAGGAAGCCGCTCCGCCCGTGGTCGACCACGGTGCGCAGACCGCCGACGGCGGCGGCCACCACCGGTCGTCCGCACGCGGCTGCCTCCAAGGCTACCAGGCCGAAGGACTCCGATCGGCTGGGGACGAGCACGACGTCGGCGGCCCGGTACCAGGTGGACAGCAGGTGGTGGGGTTGGGGCTCGACGAAGCGGACCTGGCCGGCCACTCCCAGGTCACCGACGAGCTGGACCACGCGGGCCAGCTCCTCGGGGCCGTCGGCACCGCTCGGTCCCCCGACGACGACGAGCTCGGCATCGGCCCGGTCGAGCTCGGCCAGGGCGGACACGGCTACGTCGAGGCCCTTGAGGGGCTGGATGCGGCCCACGAACAACAACACGGGATGGCGGGTGGCACGTCGCCCGCCCACGGCCGAGATCCGGCCCGGTTCGGCCCAGCCCAGGGCGGCCCGGGCGCCGTCACGATCGCCGGGGGAAAAAAAGGCGTGATCGACCCCAGGAGGCACGACCTCGATGCGCTGTGCAGGAGCGTCGTAGTGGCGACGCAGCTCCTCGGCTTCCTCCTCCCCGTTGGCCAGGATGGCGTCGCTGCAGGCCACCACCTCGGCTTCGGCGTCGGCCCGGGGCCGCCCTCCGGGCTCATCCAGTGCGGCTTCGGCCTTCACCCGGGCCAGGGTGTGGAACGTCGACACCAGCGGCAGGGCCAGGCGGTGCTTGGCCGCGTGGCCGGCCACGCCCGAGAGCCAGTAGTTGGCGTGGATGACGTCGACATCGCCCGAGCGCCGGATGTGCTCGACGACCCCGTCGGTGAATTCGGGGACCAGCGCCGCCAGCTCCTCCTTGGGCACCTCCGTCCGGGGCCCGGCGTCGACATGCACGACGCGAAAGCCCGGCTCGACCGTCACCTCCTGCGCCAGCTCGGGTGACCATGCCCGGGTGTAGACGTCGCAACGGACGCCGGCCTGGGCCAGGGCCGAGACCAGCTCGCGTACATAGACGTTCATCCCACCGCTGTCGCCCACGCCGGGCTGGACCAGCGGCGAGGTGTGGAACGAGAGCACCGCCAGCCTGCGCACGTGAGTGGTCAACCGTGTCGCCTTGGATCCGATTCCACCAGGCCGAGGATCAGGAGTGGAGCAGCGTCGGCAGGCGGTCGATCAGGGGGAGGAAGACGGTGACCACCTCGGGGTCGAACTGGGTTCCGGCCATCCGATCGAGCTCGGCCGCGGCCTGCTCTACGGGCATGGCTGGACGGTAGGGGCGGTCGGTGGTCATGGCGTCGAAGGCGTCGACGATGCTGAAGGCCCGGGCCGGCAGCGGGATGTCCTCGCCCCGGAGGTGCTCGGGATAGCCCGAGCCGTCGAACATCTCGTGGTGGCAGCGCACGATCTCGGCCGCAGTGGTCATGAACGGGATGTTCTCCAGCATCTGGCAGCCGATCACCGGGTGGGTGCGCATGATCCGCCACTCGGCGGCGGTGAGGGGGCCGGGCTTGGACAGGATCCGCTCGGGCACGCCGATCTTGCCGGCGTCGTGGAGCAAGAAGCCGTACTCGGCGTCGGGGTGGTCGTCGGCCACGCCCAGCTCCTCCATGAGGGCGACGCCGTAGGCCCGGCAGCGTTCCAGGTGCTGGCCCGTGTAGGCGTCCTTGGCCTCCACCACGAAGGCGAAGGAGCGGATGGTCTCGAGGTAGGCGGTCTTGAGCGCGGCCAGGGCGGTCTCGAGCTGCTCGGCCCGCTCCTTCTGCGCCCGGTAGAGGCCGCCGATCTCGGTGGCGAAGACCCGGAGCTGGGCTTCGAGGCCGTCCTGGTCACCGGCGGCGGGGGAGCTCCCCGGATCAGATGGCATCAGCTGAGAGCGCCTCTATGGCGTCGAGCAGCTCGACGGCCGAGAACGGCTTGGCCAAGAAGGCGTCGGCGCCGGCCGCGGCGCTGGCGTCACGGGTGGCGAGGTCCTCGCGTGCGGTGAGCATCAGCACCTTGGTGGTCCGATGGTCGATCTGGCGGCAGACCTCGATGCCGTCCATGCCCGGCATCATCACGTCGAGCACCAAGACGTTGGGCCGGGTAGGGCTGTCGGTCTGGTCTGCGCCCTGCGCCGCGCCCGAGGCCAGCAGCTCCAGGGCCGAGGGGCCGTCGGCCGCCTCGGCGACGTCGAAGTCGTCGGCCTCCAGCACTGCACGCACCACCGCCCGGACCCGGTCGTCGTCGTCGACCACCAGCACAGCTCGACGGGGGCGGCCGGCGGAGGACTCGGTCATCGATGGCTCTGGGTCACTGGAGGCTCTGGGTCACTGGAGAAGGGTCTCCACCGTCGCCTCACCGCTGCGGTAGCGACGGACGACCTCGGCCTGGAGGTGGTCGATCCGCTCGTGGAGCTGACGGCGAGTGGCCGAGCAGCTCATCTCGAACTCGGCCAGCTCGCCGACCAG
>JALZNY010000439.1 GCA_030857525.1 Actinomycetota bacterium | reverse complement strand
CCCTTCCTGGTGCTCACCGTGGAGGCGGGGCTGCGCTCGGCCGACTCCCGCTACGAGGATGCCGCGGCCACGCTGGGCGCCAGCCGGTGGACGACCTTCCGCCGGGTGACCGTGCCTCTTGTCGCCCCCTCGATCGTGGCCGGCGCGGTGCTGTGCTGGGCCCGGGCCTTGGGGGAGTTCGGGGCCACCATCACCTTCGCCGGCAACCTGGCCGGGCGGACCCAGACGCTGCCTCTGGCGGTCTACCTCGCCCTGGAGGACGATCGGGACGCGGCCATCGCCCTCAGCCTGGTCCTCATCGCCGTGTCCCTGGTCGTGCTGGTGGCCTTGCGGGACCGATGGTTCGTCCACCCGTGAGGACACCCTGAGCCTCGACGCCCGGGTCGGCCTCACGCTCGGCCTTCTCGACCTCGAGCTCGACCTCCACGTCGACACCGGCGAGGTGGTCGCCGTCCTCGGGCCCAACGGGGCGGGCAAGACCACCCTGCTGCGGGCGCTGGCCGGCCTGGTCGCCCTGGAGAGGGGCCGGGTGGTCCTCGACGAGGAGATCCTCGACGATCCTGTCGGAGAGGTGTGGATCCCGACCGAGCAACGGTCGATCGGCTACGTGTTCCAGGACCACCTGCTGTTCCCCCACCTCGACGCCCTCGACAACGTGGCCTTCGGTCTGCGCTGTCGGGGGATGGGCCGCCGTGAGGCTCGGGCGGTGGCGGGCTCCTGGCTGGAGCGGCTGGACCTGGCCGAGCACGCCCAGGCCCGGCCCCGAGCGCTGTCGGGAGGCCAGGCTCAGCGGGTGGCGCTGGCCCGGGCGCTGGCACCCGGACCTCGCCTGGTGCTGCTCGACGAGCCCCTGGCCGCCCTCGACGCCGCCACCGGCGCCGAGCTCCGCTCCGAGCTCCGCCGCCATCTGGCCGGCTTCGAGGGGGCGCGCCTACTGGTCACCCACGACCCGGTCGACGCCATGGTGCTGGCCGACCGCCTCGTCATTGTGGAGGGCGGACGGATGATCCAGTCCGGCACCCCCACCGAGATCAGCCGTCGTCCCCGCTCGGCCTACGCCGCCCGTCTGGTGGGACGCAACCTCCTGGCCGGCCGGGTGGTGGGCAACCGGGTGCGCCTCGACGGCGGGGGCGAGCTCCACGCTGCCGGCCACCATGGCGAAGGGAGCCGGGTCCACGTCGCCGTCCGACCCCAGTCGGTGGCGCTGTTTCGGGCCCGGCCCGACGGCACCCCCCGCAACGTCTGGTCGGGCGTGGTTGCCAGCGTGGAGCACGAGGGCGACCGGGTGCGGGTCGAGGTCGACGGCGTCATCCCGGTCGTGGCCGAGGTCACCACCGAAGCCGTGGCCGAGCTCGGCCTCCACCAGGGCGCCGAGGTCTGGGTGGGCATCAAGGCCACCGAGATCGACGTCTACGCCGCGTAGCGGTGTGATCCGAGGCAGAGCGGTTACACAGGGACGATGCGGAGCTTCGATGTGGTCGTGCTGGGGGCGGGGTCGGCCGGGGAGAATCTGGCCTCGGCGTTGGTCTCGGGTGGTCGGTCGGTGGCGCTGGTGGCATCGGGGCTCGTGGGCGGTGAGTGCCCCTACCTGGCGTGCATGCCGAGCAAGTCCCTGCTCCGCTCGGCCGAGGTCCGGGCCCTCGTCCGCGCCGCGCCAGCCCTGGGAGCGGTGTCACGGCCCCTCGAGCTCGACGACGACGAGGCGGCGTGGGCCGCGGCGGTGGCCCGACGCGACGAGGTGGCCCGCCACCAGGACGACCACGGCTCGGCCGAGGCGATGGCCCGCGAGGGTGTGACCCTGGTGCGGGGGCGGGGACGGGTGTCGGGACCCGGGGTAGTGGAGGTCGACGGTGAGGAGCTGGGCTGGTCCGAGCTGGTGGTGGCCACCGGCAGCCGGGCGGTCGTGCCGCCGATCGACGGGCTCGCCGCGGTGGCCACGTGGACCAGCGACCAGGCCCTCACCTCGCCGGAGCGCCCCCGCTCCCTGGCGGTGCTGGGCGGTGGTCCGGTGGGCTGCGAGCTGGGTCAGGTCTACGCCCGCTTCGGCGTGGACGTCACCCTCGTGGAGAC
>JALZNY010000082.1 GCA_030857525.1 Actinomycetota bacterium | reverse complement strand
GCCTGGTCCTTCGCCGCCACCGGCCTCCCGGAGTGGGAGGCGGACGAGCTCGTCCCCCGCGAGCACCTGGCCGTCGAGCCCGTCCCTCTGCCCGAGGTCTCCGAGCGCGACCTGGTGGCTCACCACACCCGCCTGACGCACCGCCAGTACTCCGTCGATCTGGGCGCCTATCCCCTGGGCTCGTGCACCATGAAGTACAACCCCAAGCTGGCCGACACCGCCGCGTCGCTCCCCGGCCTGGCCCGTGTCCACCCCGCCGCACCGGTGTCGTGCACGCAGGGCTGGCTCGAGCTCCTGGTCGCGCTGAGCCGGGCGCTGGCCGAGGTCACCGGCATGGCGGCGGTGTCCCTCCAGCCCCCCGCCGGTGCCGCCGGCGAGCTCACCGGCCTGCTCGTCATGCAGGCGTGGCACCGGTCTCGGGGCGACACGGCCCGCTCCAAGGTCGTCATCCCCGACTCGGCCCATGGCACCAACCCGGCGTCGGTGACCCTCGGTGGGTACGAGGTGGTGACGGTGGCCAGCGACCACCGGGGATGCGTCGACGTCGATGCCCTGCGGGCCGTGCTCGACGAGAGCGTGGCCGGCATCATGTTGACCAACCCCAACACGCTCGGTCTGTTCGAGGAGGACATCGTCGAGATCTGCGCGGCCGTGCATGAGGTGGGCGGGCTGGTCTACTACGACGGCGCCAACCTCAACGCCATCCTCGGCGTGACCCGGCCCGGCGACATGGGCTTCGACATCGTGCACCTGAACCTGCACAAGACCTTCGCCGTGCCCCACGGCGGGGGCGGCCCTGGCGCCGGCCCGGTGGCCGTCACCGAGGCCCTCGCCCCCTTCCTCCCCGGTCCGCTGCCCGCCGAGGAGAGCGACGGGACCTACCGGTGGGACCTGCCGGCCCACTCCATCGGTCGGGTCCACTCCTGGCACGGCAACGCCCTGGCCCTGGCCCGGGCCTACGCCTACCTGCTGGCCCTCGGCGGGGATGGCTTGCGCCGTGTGGCCGAGATCGCCGTCCTCAACGCCAACTGGCTGCGCCGGCGCCTGGCTGGCCACTACGTCGTCCCCCACGACCGGCCCTGCATGCACGAGTGCGTGGTCTCGGCCACCGGGCTCAAGCGGAACCACGGGGTGCGGGCGCTCGACGTGGGCAAGCGCCTCCTGGAGGAGGGATTCCACGCCCCGACCATCTCGTTCCCCCTGGTGGTGGACGAGGCCCTCATGATCGAGCCGACCGAGACCGAGAGCCCCCAGACCCTGGCCGCCCTGGCCGACGCCCTGGTCCGCATCGCCGAGCACGCGTCGGCTGATGACCACGAGGCGCCTCGGACCACGCCGGTGGGACGCGTCGACGAGGTCCGAGCGGCCCGGCGCCTCATCACCACCTTCGACGCCCGGCCTCCCGATTCGCCGGCGTAGCGGGTCGGGGGCGCCCGCTCACTCCAGGAGGTCGGGCTCCTCGGCGACGATCCACTCGTAGAGGCCCTGGAAGCCGAGCCAGCCGGACAGGTGGCTGCCGACCTGACCCTGTGCCAGCCGGGCGGTCGCGGTGTCGATGAGGACCGGGGTGCCGGCCGCCTCGGCCAGGAGCTGGGCGTGACAGCTGCGGTCCATGGCTATGAACCACCAGGCCGCCTCGTCGACGGTGTGGCCGACGCTGAGCAGCCCGTGGTTGCGCAGGATGACGGCCTTGGCCTCGCCCAGGGCGTGGGCGATGCGCTTGCCCTCCTCAGCTTCGAGGACGACGCCGGTGTAGTCGTCGAACAGGGCGTGGTCCTCAAAAAAGGCACAGGCGTCCTGGGTCAGGGGGTCGAGCGTCCGCCCGAGCGACGACCACGCCTTGCCGTGCAGGGAGTGGGCGTGGGCGGCGGCGACGCAGTCGGGTCGGGCCCCATGCACCTGGGAGTGGATGGCGAAGGCGGCCACGTTGACGGGGGCGTCGCCCTCCACCACCCGCCCGGCCTCGTCGACCAGGACCAGATCAGATACCCGTAGGTGGCCGAACCAACGGGCGTAGGGGTTGACCCAGAAGTGGTCGGGGCGGCCCGGATCTCTGGCGCTGATGTGACCGGCCACGCCCTCGTCGTAGCCCATCCGGGAGAAGATGCGGAAGGCGGCGGCCAGACGTTGCTTGCGGTGGAGGCGCTCGCCCGCCTCGTCGTCGAAGGTAGGCGGCAGGACGTCGGCGGTTCCAGGCATGCTTCCAGGCTAGGAACTTCCCGGGCAAAGCGAGCCGGTCGGCCTACCATGGCCGCCGTGCCCGTCGTCACCCCCATCGAGGCCACCGACGCCGACTTGGCCGCGGTGCGCTACGACGCCGCCGGGCTGGTGCCGGCCATCGTCCAGGACGAGGCCACCGGCGACGTGCTCATGATGGCGTGGATGAACGCGGCCACCCTGCGGCGCAGCCTGGACAGCGGACGCACCGTGTTCTGGAGCCGCTCCCGTCAGGAGGAGTGGGCCAAGGGCGACACGTCGGGCGACCGGCAGTGGATCCGCCGGGCCCACTACGACTGCGACGGCGACACGCTGCTGTTCGTCGTCGAGCAGGAGGGCAGGGGCGCCTGCCACACCGGGGATCGCACCTGCTTCTCCCGCCGCTTCGGTGACGGCTGATCCGCCGCCGTGCTGGGACCGAGCCGGGACGAGTTCCGGGCGCTGACCCGCACCCACACCGTGGTGCCGGTGTGGCGTGAGGTGCTGGGCGACCTGATCACGCCCGTGGCCGCCTTCGCCCGGGTGGTGGGCGAGGCCCCCGGGTTCCTGCTCGAGTCGGTGGAACAGGGGCTGCGCTGGTCCCGCTTCTCCTTCGTGGGCCGCAACCCGCTGGCCACCCTGGTGGCCCGCCACGGGCGCATCGAGTTGGAGGGCTCGCTGCCCTCGTCGGTCCCCCTCGACCGTGGTGTGCTCTCGGCCGTCGACGCCATCCTGGCCGCCTATCGCTCGCCGTCGTTGCCCGGGCTGCCCCCCCTCCACGGCGGCCTGGTGGGCTACCTGGGCTACGACGTGGTGCGGGAGGTCGAGCACCTTCCCGACGCCCCGGCCGACGACCAGGGCGTGCCCGACGCCTTGCTCAGCGTGATCGGCCAGCTCGCCGTGTTCGACCACTGGCGCCAGCGGGTCACGCTGATCGACAACGTGATGGCGGGCTCGGGGATGAGCGACGCCGAGCTCGACGACGCCTACGACGCCGCCGTCACCCGCCTGGGCGAGCTCGCCGCCGACGGCGCCCGGGCCACCGCCGAGCCGGTCGTCGATCCTCCCGACCCCACCGATGCCCTGCCCGAGGTGCGCTCCACCATGGGCCCGGGCGACTTCGTCAAGGCGGTCGAGGTGGCCAAGGAGCACATCCTCGACGGCGACGCCTTCCAGGTGGTGCTGTCGCAGCGCTTCGACCTCGACCTCGATGCCGAGCCCTTCGACGTCTACCGGGTGCTGCGCCAGGTGAACCCCAGCCCCTACATGTACTTCCTGCGTCACCCCGAGGTGAGCATCGTGGGCTCGTCGCCGGAGAAGATGGTCCAGCTCCTCGACGGGCGCGTCGTGTCCCGCCCCATCGCCGGCACGCGGCCCCGGGGCGAGAGCGACATCGACGACCGTCGGCTGGCCGCCGAGCTGGTCGAGCACCCCAAGGAGGTGGCCGAGCACGTCATGCTGGTCGACCTGGCCCGCAACGACGTCGGTCGAGTGGCCACGTGGGGGACGGTCGAGGTCGACGAGCTGATGGTCCTGGAGCGCTACAGCCACGTCATGCACCTGACCTCCCAGGTCTCGGGCCGCCTCAAGCCTGGCCTCGGCCCCGTCGATGTGCTGCGGGCCACCCTGCCCGCCGGCACCATGTCGGGGGCGCCCAAGGTGCGGGCCATGCAGATCATCGACGAGCTCGAGCCCACCCGCCGGGGCCCCTACGCCGGCCTGGTCGGCTACCTCGACTTCTCCGGCAACCTGGACACGGCCATCGCCATCCGCACCATGGTCGTGGCCGGGAACCGGGCGTCGGTCCAGGCCGGGGCCGGGATCGTGGCCGACAGCGATCCCGAGGCCGAGGAGCAGGAGTCGCGCAACAAAGCCGCCGCCCTGTTGGCCGCCGTTCCCGCCGCCCGGCGGATGACGGCGAACCGCCGTCGATCCATGGAGGACGCCTGATGGTTGCCACCGACGAGGCCCTCGCCCTGCGCCGGGGCTTGGGCGCCTACCGCCTCGCCCGCGACTTCGTGCGGGCGGGTGGACCCGACACCATGTCGTTCCTGCAGGGCCAGCTCAGCCAGGACGTCGCCACCCTGGCTGTGGCCGGGTCCGCCTTCTCGCTGTTGCTGGCGCCCCAGGGCAAGGTCGACGCCCTCCTGCGCCTGACCAGGATCGCCGACGACGAGCTCGTCCTCGACACCGACGCCGGCTGGGGCGACGCGGTACGTGAGCGCCTGGAGCGATTCAAGCTGCGGGTGCGCTGCGACCTCGAGCCGCTGGACTGGCGATGCCTCGCGCTGCGGGGCCCCGACAGTGACGGCTTGGCCGAGCCGACGGAGGGCACCTGGCGTGTCCTGCCCGACACGGCGGGCGTCGCCGGCTTCGACCTGCTTGGTGCCAATCCCACCGTGCCTCCCGGCGCCCTGGTGGTGGGCGACGACGCCTACGAGGCGTTGCGCATCGAGGCCGGGGTGCCCCGCATGGGATCCGAGCTCGACGCCTCAACCATCCCCGCCACCGCGGGGATCGTGGAGCGCACGGTCAGCTTCACCAAGGGATGCTTCACCGGCCAGGAGCTGGTGGCTCGCATCGATTCCCGGGGGGGCAAGGTGCCCCGCCGGCTGCGGGGCGTGGTGGTGGCCGCCAACGTGCTGCCCCCGATCGGCGCCACCCTCGAGGTGGGAGGCAAAGAGGTGGGAACGCTCACGAGCGTGGGGGAGTCGCTGGAGCGTCGAGCCCCGGTGGCCCTGGCCTACGTTCGCCGCGAGGTCGAGGTCCCCGCCGAGGCCCAGGTGCGCTGGGGCACCGGCGAGGCCCCCGCCCGGGTCGAGGCGCTGCCCCTGGTCCCGTGAGGGCCGGTTCCGCCCGTCCCGCCTTCAGGGTGGCCGCCCTGGTGAGCGCCCTGACCACTCTGGTCACGGCCTGCGTGGGCGGCGACCCCTTCGAGCCCTTGGCCGTCCCCCCGCCCAGCCCCGACCTCTCCACCACCACCACGGCCCCGCCCGACTACCGCGGGGTGGCCTTGGCCCCGGTGGAGGGCACGACCACCACGACCGAGGTGGAGATGGGCCCGGGCCCGGCCGCGCTGGCCGGGCGGGTCGACGGTCCCGACGGTCCCGTCGCCGGCGCCACCGTCCGCCTCGAACGCCTGGTGGGCGACGCCAGTGGGATGCTCGACGTCACCACCGGCGACGACGGCACCTGGCGGGCAGGCGACGTCCTCGGAGGGCGGTACCGGGTACGGGCGTGGCTGGCCCCCGAGCTGTCCGCCATCGAACCGCAGATCCTGTTCGTGGCCGGGAACGAGACCACCAGCGTGGACTTCGTCGTCGAACGCTTCCGCCCCACCGTGGTCGACCTCGCCGTCGCTCCCGACCCGCCGGTGGTGGGCACTCCCACCAACGTGCTCGTCCGGGTCGCCTCCCAGGTGGTCGACGACACCGGCGTCGTGCGGGTATCGCCCCGTCCAGGTCAGGCCGTCGTCCTCGGGGCCGGGGGAAGCTGGAGTCTCCTGGGCAGCGAGGTGGCCACGACCGGTTCGGCCGGCAGCGTCACCTTCACCCTCGTGTGCCGATCGCCCGGACCCCAGCCGCTGATGGTCACCCTGGCCGCCGACGAGGTGTTCCCCCTGGCGCCACCCGACTGCGTGGCGCCGGCGCCGCCGGACTCGCCGCCACCACCTTCGCCTGAGACCTCGCCCGAGTCGAGCCTCCCCGTACCCACGGGATGACTTACTACGAGGTCATGGGGGTGGCCGAGGACACGCCGCCGGCCGACCTCCGGCGCGCCTACGTCGCCCTCGCCCGCCGCCACCATCCCGACTTCTACGCCAACGGCCCACCTGGGCGACGCCTCGAGGCCGAGCGCCGGATGCGGGCCATCAACGAGGCCTGGAGCGTGCTCGGCGACGAGGACCGGCGGCGGGCCTACGACCGTAGCCAGGGCGCCCTGGCCCCGGAGGGGGAGGACGAGGCGGGCCGAGGCTTCGTACCGTTCGACTCGGGCGACGACGACATCGATCCCCGGGACCTCCCCGACGAGCCCTACCGCCGTGGTCCGGCACAGGAGACCCTCCTCAGCCGGGCCGCCACCCTGGCGCCCGTGGTGTCCTTCGGCCTGGCCATCCTCCTGGGTGCGCTGGGGCTGGTGGTGGGCCAGGTCGCCCTGCTGGCCCTGGCCGCAGCGG
>JALZNY010000438.1 GCA_030857525.1 Actinomycetota bacterium | reverse complement strand
GGCCGAGGTCAAGGTCATCATCCTCACCACCTTCGACCTGGACGAGTACGTCTTCGAGGCCATCCGGGTGGGCGCCAACGGCTTCTTGGTCAAGGACACCGAGCCGTCGGAGCTGTTGCGGGCGGTGCGAGCCGTGGTGGCGGGCGATGCGCTGCTGTCGCCCGGGGTCACCCGGCGCCTGATCGAGGAGTTCGCCACCCGGGCCAAGGACCCCGCCGCCATCCCCGACCTCGGTCGCCTCACCGACCGGGAGCGGGAGGTGGTGGCCCTGGTGGGCGGGGGCCTCACCAACGACGAGATCGCGCAGCGCCTCTTCGTGAGCGGGGCGACGGCCAAGACGCATGTCAGCCGGGCCATGATCAAGGTGGGGGCTCGGGACCGGGCCCAGCTGGTGGTCTTCGCCTACGAGGCCGGCCTCGTGCGTCCAGGCTGGTCCGCCTGAGGTGGGCGGGGCGCACCGCTGGAGGTAGCCCGACCGAGGCGCTCGGCCAACGCGTCGACACGGGCGACCAGGTCGGGCGGATCGTCCACGGCGACGTCGACAGTGACGGCGAGCATGGTGATGGTCGAGACCAACCACTCGATGGACTCGGCCCGCAGCCGGACCCGACAGGAGCGCTCGTCGATGGATTCGAGCTCGGTATCAGCCCAGCGCACCATGCTGCGCACCTCCTCTAGAGGACCGTGAGCCACGATCGTCGCCTCATGGGCCATGGGCATGGAGCGGATCGACTGGGCCACGAACGCGCCGGCGTCGGTGGCCGGGAGCCGGCGAGGTGAGAACCGAGCCCCGGCCAGCGCCGGTGCATGCAGGCGGTCGAGACGGAAGCTCCGCCAGTCGAGGCGACGGACGTCCCACGCCACCAGGTACCAGCGCCGGCCGGCCGACACGAGCTGGTGCGGCTCCACCAGGCGTCGGGTCTCCTCACCGTCACGGCGCTGGTACTCGAAGCGAACCTGCTCGTGATCCCGGCAGGCCTGGGCCAGCACGGCCAACACGTCGGCGTCGACGGTCGGCCCGGCGTGGGAGCTCCACCGAAGGGGGACGACGTTGGCGTGCACTGCGTTCACCCGGCGCCGCAGCCGGTCGGGTAGCACCTGCTCGAGCTTGGCCAGCGCCCGCAACGAGGTCTCCTCGATGCCCTCGACCGATGCGCCCGCCGCCGCCCGCAATCCCACGGCGATGGCCACGGCTTCCTCGTCGTCGAGGAGCAGGGGCGGCATGTGGGCGCCGGCACCAAGTCGGTAGCCACCGGCTGCGCCGGTGGTGGCGTCGACGGGGTAGCCGAGGCGGCGCAGTCGGTCGACGTCGCGCCGAAGCGTGCGGGCGCTGACGTCGAGTCGCTCGGCGAGCTCGCCACCGGGCCAGTACCGATGCGTCTGCAACAGCGACAGCAGCTGCAGCACCCGGGCCGTCGGATCGTCCATGCCGTCATCTTCGCCGACATTGCGGCCAGAACCTGGCCTCAGCGATCCGTAGCTTGCGATGCACGAGGCGTCCCCGATGAGTTTCGAGCGGGTTCGACGTCTCCATCCCGACGACGAGAGGAAAGAGAGGGCAGCCATGACTGACATGATCCGGGCCTCGGGCCTGGTCAAGCGCTACGGGGAGGTGACCGCGCTCGACGGTCTCGACCTGACCGTTCCCGAGGGCAGCGTGCTCGGGTTGCTCGGGCCCAACGGTGCGGGCAAGACCACGGCGGTGCGTATCTTCACCACCCTGCTCGAGCCCGACGCCGGCTCGGTCGAGGTGGCCGGGATCGACCTGCGTGCCGATCCCCAGGGAGTGCGAGAGCGCATCGGCCTCTCGGGCCAGAACGCGGCGGTCGACGAGCACCTGACCGGATTCGAGAACCTCGACATGGTCGGGCGCCTCTACTGGCTCGGCCGCCGCCAGTCGAAGGCCCGAGCCCGAGAGCTGCTGGAGCGCTTCTCCCTGATCGACGCCGGTGACCGGCCGGTCAAGACCTACTCCGGCGGCATGCGTCGGCGCCTCGACCTGGCCGCCGCCCTGGTGGCCAAGCCTCCGGTGCTCTTCCTCGACGAGCCCACCACCGGCCTCGACCCCCGCAGCCGGACCGAG
>JALZNY010000437.1 GCA_030857525.1 Actinomycetota bacterium | reverse complement strand
CCTCCACCGTCTACGCCCGGAACCGCCAGGCCACGGGTGCCATGGATGCCATCGTCTTCGCCACCCAACTGGGGATCTTTGACCAGGACTACTCGGCGGTGGTGGCGTTGCCCGAGGTGGTCGACGCAGGCACGTTCAACCTGGCGCCGGTGGGCATCAAGGAGCATGACGAGATCGGGACACTGGCGCCCGGCGACGACCACCTCTACCGCACCCTGGGCCGGCCCCTGCTGGTCGGGGGCCGGCTCCCCGAGCCCGGGCGGGACGACGAGGTGGTGGTGAACCGGGTGGCCGCCGCCCGCTTCGGCCTCCGGGTGGGCCAGCGGGTGACGCTGGTGTCCTCCACCAACATCGAGGCCTTCTTCGGGATCGCCCCCATGGAGGGCGGCCCCAGCGTGGCGGCCACCATCGTGGGCATCGGTGACTCGCCCCTGGAAATGTACTTCGAACCCGACGAGCCCGGCTTCATCCCCAGCGGGGCCGTGCTCACCCAGCACCCCGAGATCGTCCGGGCCCCCAACCTGGTGGTACGCCTGCGCCCCGGCACCGACGTCAAGGCCTTCCATCTCAGGGCGGCGGCGGCGCTGGGCCTGCCCGACGTCCCGGTGCGCGACCTCTCCGAGGACGCCAAGCGCATCACCCATGCCACCGACGTGGAGCGCACCGCCCTCTTGATCCTGGCCGCGGTGGTCGCCGCCGCCGGGTTGGTGCTGGTGGGACAGACCCTGACCCGCACCGTCTACGCCATGGCTGAGCCCGTCACCGCCCTGCGGTCGCTGGGATTCACCCGGGCCGACCTCGTCCAGGGCCTGATGCTGCCCCTGGGGCTCACGGCGCTGACCGGCGCCGTGGTGGCCGTCGCCAGCGCCACCGCCCTGTCCGCCCGCTTCCCCGTAGGTCTGTCCCGTCGACTCGAACCCGACCTCGGCGTGCACGCCGACTGGCTGGTGCTAGTCCTCGGCGCCGCCGGGGTGGTCTTCCTGGTGCTGGCCGGCGCCGCCTTTGCCGCCTTTCGGGCGGCGGGGGCCTCCCAGAGCGTCCCCGCTCCGGTCACCGGCAACCGGGCGGTGCGGGCCCTCGGAGGCGTCTCTCCGCTGGCGGCGACCATCGGCGCCGGGCTGGCCCTCGACGCCGGCCGGGGCGAGCGCTCCCTACCTGTGCGGCCGGCCATCGCCGGCGCGGTCGCCGGCATCCTTGGGGTCGTCGGCGCCCTGGGCCTGGTCCGAGGCATCGATGATGCTCTGGCCGCGCCCGAGCGTTCGGGACAGGTGTGGGACGCCACCGTCTTCCCCAGCGAGGAGCACCCCGACCCCGCCGCCATCAGCGAGGAGCTGCGGGGCGACCCAGAGGTGGCCGACATCGCCACGATGCGCCGTATCCCCCTCGACGTGGGGGGTGCCGGCCTGCCCGTGTACGCCCTCGACCCGGTGCAGGGCTCCCAGTCCTTCGTGGTGCTGGAGGGCCGGGCGCCCGCCGGCCCCGACGAAGCGGCCATCGGACCGGCATCGGCCAAGGCCCTGGGCAAGGCCATCGGTGACGAGCTGGAGATGGGCGGCCCCGACGGCCTTCGCCTGCGCATCGTGGGCACCGCCCTGTTGCCCCAGACCCCCCACTCCTCCTTCGACCAGGGCGTGTGGGCCACGACGGCGGCGCTGGAGGGGCAGGGTGAGACCGAGGCAGGCTTTCCCGACGATCTGGTCGTGCTCACCGCCCGGCCGGGGGTCGATCCCGACGCCCTGGCGTCGCGCCTGGCCGAGCGCTACGGCGATGTCGAACCAGCCTCGCTCCCCCAGGACGTGCTGGCCCTGGGCAACGTGCGCACCCTGCCCCAAGCGCTGGCGTTGTTCCTGGTGGCTCTCGCCCTGGCCGCCCTCGGCCACGCCCTGGTCACCGCCGTACGCCGGCGCGGCCACGACCTCGCCGTGCTGCGGGCCTTGGGTTTCGTCCCCGCCAGAACGCTGCCTGCATCGCCGCTCAGGCCACGACCGTGGCCCTGATCGGCCTCGTCCTGGGTCTCCCGCTCGGCGTGGCCGTCGGCCGGCTGAGCTGGCGCTGGGTGGCCGACAGCACCCCGCTGCTCTACGT
>JALZNY010000436.1 GCA_030857525.1 Actinomycetota bacterium | reverse complement strand
CGTCGACGGACGTGACCTGGTCGTGCTCGACCATGACGCCCGGCGCTCGCCCGTGGCGGCCGCTACCCCGGTCCTGCTCGACCAGCTCCGGGGAGCGGTGGCCGGCCTTGACACCGGTGACTAGCAGCCGGATCCGGGACCGCGTCCACTTGCGCCTGCTCCGCCTCTACCAACGGTTGCCCCCGACGTTGCGGCGCCGCATCGTCCGCCAGATCACGCCTTCGTTCACGGTGGGCGCCATCTGCGTGGTGGCCCGGGCCGACGGCGCCCTGCTGCTGGTGCGGCACTCCTACCGCCAGCGCTGGGGCTTCCCCGGCGGGCTGGCCCAGCGGGGCGAGGAGGTCGCCGACGCGGCCCGAAGGGAGGTCGAGGAGGAGGTGGGCTTGACCGTCGAGCTGGTGGGCGAGCCGGCCGTGGTCGTCGACCCCAAGCCGCAGCGGGTCGACGTCGTGTTCTCGGCCCGGGTGGTAGGCGACGAGGGGTCGGCGTCCCCGTGCTCGCCCGAGATCGTCGAACTGGCCTGGTTCGACCCGGCCGAGCTCCCCCAGCTCCAGCACGAGGCGGCCGGCGCCCTGGTGGCGCTGGCCCGAGCCCGAGGCCGTCCCCCCGGAGGGGTACCGGCACCGGACCAAAGGGATTGATCACCCCGATGCCGGGGGGATCAGAGGCTGGTGAGGTGGGCGCCGTACACTCTGGCCAGATGCCGAGCCTGCCTGCCCCGTCCTGGAGCATCGAGCCCGTCGGTCCCCTCCAGGGTGATGTGACGGTGCGCGGTTCCAAGAACGCCGTCACCAAGCACATGGTGGCCGCGGTGATGGGGGAGTCACCCAGCGCCATCCGCAACTGCCCCCAGATCGGCGACATCGAGATCACCGCCGAGATGCTGCGCTCTCTCGGCTGCGCCGTCGACGTCGACGATGACACCGTCGTGGTGGAGCCCGACGGGATCGACGTTGGTCGGGTTCCGGTGTCCTACGGGGGCCTCAACCGCATCCCCATCCTGCTGGTCGGGCCCCTGCTGCACCGGATGGGGGAGGCGTTCGTGCCCCTGGTGGGCGGCGACCGAATCGGCAACCGTCCCCTCGACTTCCACGTCTCGAGCCTCGAGGCCATGGGCGCCGAGGTGCGGGTTACGCCCGACGGGCTCGAAGCTAAGGCCCTCGGGCTGCACGGCGCTCGCATCCGCCTGCCCTTCCCCAGCGTGGGGGCGACGGAGACGGTGCTGCTCACCGCCGTGCTGGCCGAAGGGCGCACGGTGCTGGAGAACTCTGCGGTAGAACCCGAGGTCATCGAGCTGGCCTTGTTCCTGCAGCGCATGGGGGCTCGCATCGAGCTACGTCCCGACCGCCGGTTCGTGATCGAGGGGGTCGACCGCCTGCAGGGGGCCGAGCACCGCCTCGACGGCGACCGCATCGAAGCCTTCAGCTACCTGGTGGCGGGGCTGGTGACGGGAGGCCGTGTCCGGGTGCACGGATGTGCCCAGGGGCGGTTGGTCACCGCCATCTCCACGCTGCACCGCATGGGCGCCCGCTTCGAGATCACCGACGACTGGCTGGCCGTGTCAGCAGGCCAGCTCCGCCCCGCCGTGGTCCAGACCGACGCTCACCCTGGCTTCATGACCGACTGGCAGCCGCCCCTCGTGGTCCTGTTCTCCCAGTGCGACGGAATGAGCGTGGTGCACGAGACCGTCTATGAGGACCGGTTTCCCTACATCACCGCGCTCCAGGAGATGGGGGCCGAGATCGAGCTGTTCGACGCGTGCCTGGGGGGGCGCGACTGCCGCTTCAACGAGAGCACGGCCATGCACTCGGCGGTGGTCCGGGGCCCGTCGCCGCTGCGAGGGGCGGAGATCAACGTGCCCGACATTCGCGGCGGCTTCGGCTATGTGATCGCCGCCGCGGCGGCCACGGGGCCCTCGCTCCTCCACGACGTCCACCACCTGGAGCGGGGCTACCACCGCCCGCTGGAGGCCTTCGCCCAGCTCGGTTTGCACATCAGCCGGGAAGGTCCGCCCCGCCCCTCGTAGGCTCGGCCTCGCGGGCGCTTAGCTCAGTTGGCTAGAGCACCTCCCTTACAAGGAGGGGGT
>JALZNY010000081.1 GCA_030857525.1 Actinomycetota bacterium | reverse complement strand
GGGATAGGGGCTACCTCGATGCGTACGCACCGGGAGGCGATGGTCACCAGCTCGGGGGGGACGGTGTCGGCCAGGATCACAAAGACAGTGCTCTCGGGCGGCTCCTCGATGGTCTTGAGCAGGGCCGGGCCCACCTCCCGCACCCGGTGGAAGTCGGCCAGCACCAGCACCTTGCGCCTTCCCTCGAGGGGGCTGCGCACTGCCAAGCGGGTGATCTCCTCGGCGTCGGCGATGCGCAGGGAGGCCCCCTCGGGCACGAAGGTGAGCGCATCGGGGTGCTCGCCGGCCAGGGCCAGGCGGCAGTCCCGGCAGGACCCGCATCCCCCGTCGGGGCAGAGCAGGGCGGCGGAGAAGGCGGTGGCGGCGGCTGCGGTCCCGGCGCCGGCCAGTCCCACCAGGAGGTAGGCGTGCACCGGGGCGACGCTGGCGGCTCGAAGGTGGGTGACCAGCCCGGGCTGGCCCACCACCCTTGCGAAGACGTCGCTCACGGCCGGCTCGGGCACGGGGCCAGCCGGGTCGACACCACGGCCCACACCCGTTCGGCCACCATCTCGGGGCTCCCGGTGGCATCGACCAGCACCCAGTGCTGCGGATCGTCGGCGGCCAGGGCGATGAAGCCGTCGGCCACCCGGCGGTGGAACGCCTCGCCGGCCGCCTCCAGCCGGTCGGGTTGGGCTCCCCCCTGGCGGGCGAGGGCCAAGGCCGGCGGGAGGTCGAGCAGCACGACCAGGTCGGCAACGAGGCCGGCGGTGGCGAAGCGCGAGAGCGAGGCCACGTCGTCGATCGGCAGGCCCCGCCCACAGCCCTGGTACGCCAGCGACGACCCCACGAAGCGGTCGCTGACCACGTCACGGCCGGTAGCCAGGGTGGGCGCCACCACCTCGGCCACGTGCTGGGCCCGGGCCGCGGCCATGAGCAGGGCTTCGGTGCGGGCGTGGAGCTCACCCGACGCCGGCTCGAGCACCAGGTCGCGGATGCGCTCGCCGATCTCGGTACCGCCCGGCTCCCGGGTGAGCACAGCCCCGAGCCGGGGAGCCAGGAGGGAGGCCTGGGTGGACTTGCCGCACGCCTCCCCCCCCTCGAGGACGACGAGCCGGCCGCTCACGGCATCACCTCCTCGGGGGTGCGTTCCCGCTCGCGCAGGACCCGTCCGGCCAGCACCCCGGCCACCACGATGATGACTGCAGCCAGCCACAGCGTGAGGCGCACGCCGGGCACGCTGATGGTCAGGGCGCCGAGGGACACTTCTCCGCCGGCGAAGCGGCCCGACAGCCCGCCCAGGGCGCCGGCGAGGAAGGGGCCCACGGCAAAGGCGATGAGCAGGCATAGCCGTACCACGGTGTAGAGGGCGGTGAAGGTACGGCCCCGCAGGTCGTCGGAGACGCACTCCTGGAGGATCGTGTAGCCGAGGACGTAGGCACAGCCTGAACTGGCGCCGAAGATGGCGACGAGCACCAGGGCGGGGATGAGGGTCGACATCGAGGCCCCCGCCAGGAGCGACAGGCCAGCAACGACCACCGCGCCCGTGAAGGTCCGAGGCTTGTCGAGGCGGGCGCTCACCACCGAGATGGCCACTACGCCCAGGGCGACGCCCATGCCGAGGGCGAAGACGACCAGGCCGAAGCCGGCCGTCCCTCCGCCGAGCACCTGCTCGGTGAAAAGGGGCCCGAGGGGCACCAGCATGCCGCCGCCGACCAGACCGGTGCCCAGGCCGACCATGACCGCGGTCACCGTGGGGTTGGAGGCGATGAAGTGCCACCCCTCCTTGAACTCAGCGAAGGTGCCCCGCAGATCGCCACGCCGGCGGCTGGTCGTGTTCATGGCGCTGGTCGTGGTCGCGGCCCGGACGCGGCCACCGAAGCGCAGGGTCGAGATCAGCACCGCCGACAGGAGGAAGGTGACGACGTCGAAGTACACCGCCAGCGAGGACTCGTCCAGGAAGGCCAGGGACTCCTGGCGGCTGAGGATGTCGGCCACCTTGGCCAGGCCGGCGAAGATGCCCGCCGCGATGGGGATGCTGCCGTAGGCGGCGACCATCGACAGCGAGTTGGCGGTGGCCAAGTGGCCGCCCGGCACCATGTTGGGCACCTCGGCCTCCTTGGCCGGCGACCACATCACGGTGAGCACCTCCAACAGGAATGAGATGATCACCAGCTGCAAGATGCTCTCGACGAAGGGCAGGGCCACCAGCACCAGCGCCCGACCGACGTCGCAACCCACCATCACCCGCTTGCGGTTCCACCGATCGAGCAGCACCCCGGCGACCGGCGCCAGGAAGAAGCCGGGCAGGATGCGCGCGGTCATCACCACCCCGATGGCACCGGCGCCACCGATGCGCTCGGCGATGGCCAGGATGGCCAGGAAGCCGATCCAGTCGCCCAGGGCGGAGACGACCTGGGCCAGCCACAGCCGGAAGAAGTCGTTGGAGCCGAAGAGGCGGACGGTGGCGGTGCGGGCGGGATCGGGGGCCAGGTGGGGGACGGGACGGGTGGGAACGTCGGGATCCGAGGCGACCTCGGGGTGGTCATCGCGGTGGTGGAGCTCCGGCTCCGAAGGGCGTCGGGCCTGAGCCACGGGTCAAGACTACCTACGAGGCCCTCTTGGCCGCCCTCTTCTTGGCCGGGGCCTTCTTGGCGGTCGCCTTCTTCTTGGCGGCGGCCTTCTTGGTCCCGGCCTTCTTGGCGGTGGCCTTGCGACCGGCCCGCTTGGGCGACGGCCCGGCGGCTCGGCGATCGGCCAGCAACTCGGCGGCCCGCTCGCTGGTGATGCCCTCGATGGTGTCGCCCTTGCGCAGCGAGGCGTTGGTGTCCCCGTCGGTGACGTAGGGGCCGAAGCGGCCCTCCTTGAGCACGATCGGCTTGCCCGATGCCGGGTCGTCGCCCAGCTCTCGCAGCGGGGGTGCAGCCTGGCCCCGGCCGGCTCGGCGCTTGGGCTCGGCCAGCAGCTTTAGGGCGTCGTCGAGCGTGACGCTGAACAGCTCCTCTTCCGATTCCAGGCTGCGGCTGTCGGTCCCCTTCTTGATGTAGGGCCCATAGCGACCGTTCTGTGCGGTGATCTCCTGGTCGTCCACCGGATCGACGCCGACCACCCGTGGCAAGGTGAGCAGGCGCAGGGCGTCGTCGAGGCTCACGGTGTCGAGTGTCATGCCGGCCAGCAGCGACGAGGTCCGGGGCTTGTCCTTGGATCCCTCGACCACCTCGCCCAGCTGCACGTAGGGGCCGTAGCGACCGGCTCGGGCCAGCACGGCCAGGCCGGTCTCGGGATCGTCGCCCAGCTCCCGGTCGCCGCTCGGCGCGGCCAGCAGCTCCAGCGCCTTCTCCACGGTCAGCTCGTCGGGGGCCAGGTCGTCGGGAATCCCGGCGGTCTCCTCACCCCGCTGCACGTAGGGCCCGTAGCGGCCGACCCGGCCCACCACCTCGCGACCCTCGGCATCGACGCCGAGGGGGATGGAGTTGACCTGGCGGGCGTCGATGTCGCCCATGTGCTCCGAGACCATGCGCCGGAGGCCCTCGTCGCCATCGTGGGGGCCGCCACCGATCCCGTCGCCGTTGCCGCCGTCGGCGCCCTTGCCGTTGGTGCCGAAGTAGAAGCGGGTCAACCAGGGCAGGGCCTCCTCGGTGCCCGCGGCAATCTCGTCGAGGCGGTCCTCCATGCGGGCGGTGAAGGCGTAGTCGACCAGGTCGCCGAAGTGGCGCTCGAGGAGCGTGACCACGGCGAAGGCGGTGAAGGAGGGCACCAGGGCGCTCCCCTTCTTCCAGACGTAGCCCCGGTCCTGGATGGTGCCGATGATGCTGGCGTAGGTAGAGGGGCGACCTACGCCCAGCTCCTCCAGGCGCTTCACCAGCGACGCCTCGGTGTAGCGGGCCGGGGGCGAGGTCTCGTGGCCCGACGGCGCCATCGCCACCAGGGTGAGCGGGTCGCCTTGGGCCAGGGCGGGCAGGCGCCGCTCGGCCGGGTCGGCATCGGCGTCGTTGTCGTGGCTCTCCACGTAGACCCGCTGGAAGCCGGGAAAGGTGATCACGGTCCCGCTGACCGAGAGCTCGGTGTCGGTCCCCGCCGCCGAGGTGGCGCCCAGGCGGACGGTGACCGTCTCGCCCACCGCGTCGGGCATCTGCGAGGCCAGGGTGCGCTGCCAGACGAGCTCGTAGAGCCGGGCCTCGGCCCCGCTCACCTCCCGGCCCACCTGATCGGGGGTGCGGAACGTATCGCCTGCGGGGCGGATGGCCTCGTGCGCCTCCTGGGCCAACCTCGACTTGGTGACGTAGCGGCGGGGCTCCCCCGGGAGGTACTCGGCGCCGTAGCGCTCGGCGATCTGGGCCCGGGCTGCGGCCAGGGCCGTATCGGAGAGCGTGATGCTGTCGGTTCGCATGTAGGTGATGTAGCCCCCTTCGTAGAGGCGCTGGGCCGAGCGCATGGCCTGGGCCGACGACATGCGCAGCTTGCGCCCGGCCTCCTGCTGCAGGGTGGAGGTCATGAAGGGAGGGGCGGGACGGCGCCGGTAGGGCTTGCGCTCGACGGCCCGTACGGCGAAGTCGGCATGCTCGAGATCGGCCGCCAGCGAGGTGGCGCCGGCTTCGTCGAGCACCACGAGGTCCTTGCCGCTCGCCTCACCCGTCTCGGTGAAGTCCCGCCCCGTGGCCACCCGCCGGCCGTCGAGGGTCACCAGGGTGGCATCGAAGGGCTGGTTGGCGGCCTCGGCGCGCTCGGGGGTGAAGGTGGCTTCCAGGTTCCACCACTGCGCCGACCGGAAGCGCATGCGGGCCCGCTCGCGCTCCACCACCATGCGGGTGGCCACGCTCTGCACCCGACCCGCCGACAGCCCGGTCATCACCTTCTTCCACAGCACGGGGCTGACCTCGTAGCCGTAGAGCCGGTCGAGGATGCGCCGGGTCTCCTGGGCGTCGATGCGACGCAGGTCGAGGTCGCGAGGCTCGGCGATGGCCGCGTCGATGGCGGCCCTGGTGATCTCGTGGAAGACCATCCGCCGTACCGGGACCTTGGGGTCGAGCACCTCCCGCAGGTGCCAGGCGATGGCCTCTCCCTCGCGGTCCTCATCAGTGGCCAGGTAGACCTCGCTGGCATCCTTGACCAGGCGACGCAGCTTGGCCACCTGCTCCTTCTTCTCCCTGGGCACGACGTAGAGGGGCTTGAAGTCGTGGTCGACGTCGATGCCCAGGCGGGCCCAGGGCTCCCCCTTGTACTGGCTCGGCACTTCGGCCGCCGAGCGGGGGAGGTCGCGGATGTGGCCGATGGACGATTCCACCACGTAGCCGCTGCCGAGGAAGCCCGCGATGGTGCGCGCCTTGGCGGGGGACTCGACGATGACGAGGGGCTTGGCCACCTCCCCACGCAAACCGGGCGCCGGGCGGGTTGTCAAACGGTGGTGTGGCTATGCAGGAGGCACGAGGCGCGGGTCGCGCCTAGTTGACCGCAGGTGCCCTATACCCTGGCGATAGCAGCAGGACAGACCTAGGAGGTCGGTGGGTGCAAGCGGCGGGCAAGCAAGGGGAGCGACGCGACAACGGCGGCTTCATGGCGGCCGTGGTCCTCAGCCTCGTCCTAGCCGTAGGTGCAGGGGTGCTCCTGAGCAACCGGGCCGAAACCGACCCCCCCACCGAGGTGGCCTCTGCCCGCGGTCCGGCCCCTACCCCGGATGCTGGCGCCGAGGGCGATGTGGACCCCTCCGACGGGCACGGGTCGGCCGGGGCCGGGCCCGAGGAAGAGGTGGAGATCCCCCCCCAGGTCGATCTGGCCTCCGCCCCGGTCAAGGGTGAGCGGGCCGAGCGCATCGAGCCCGAGGTCCAGGACGGGGTGAAGGTCTTCACCCTCAGCGCCGAGCCGGTCCAGTGGGAGTTCATCCCCGGCCAGGCGGTGACCGCGTGGGGCTACAACGGCCAGGTTCCCGGTCCCGAGTTCTGGGTCACCGAAGGGGACCGGGTCCGGGTCAACTTCACCAACGACCTGCCCGTGGCCACGACCATCCACTGGCACGGCATCGCCGTGCCCAACGAGATGGACGGCATCCCCGGCGTGACCCAGGACCCCATCGAGCCCGGGGAGAGCTTCGTCTATGAGTTCGAGGCCAAGCCCTCGGGCACCTTCTGGTACCACTCCCACTTCGACTCGGCCCGCCAGCTCGACATGGGCCTCTCGGGAGCGTTCGTCATCAAGGGCGCCGATGAGCCTGTGTACGACAAGGAGTTCGTGCAGCTCCTCGACGAGTGGATCCGTCTTCCCGAGGGGCGCAACGGCTGGGAGGGCGTGACCCACGCCGGCCACAACAACGCCGAGTACAACTGGTTCACCATCAACGGCAAGTCGTTCCCGGCCACCCCCAACATGGAGGTGGCCGAGGGCGACCGGGTCCGCGTGCGCATCATCAACGCCGGGTACCAGTCCCACCCCATGCACCTGCACGGCAAGCGCATGAC
>JALZNY010000080.1 GCA_030857525.1 Actinomycetota bacterium | reverse complement strand
CCGCATCGAGCCCCCCAACGTGATCGTCCAGTTCGTCGACTACGCCAACTCGGGGTTCGTCGACGTCACCGGCACCCCCTCGCCCGAGGCGGTGCTGGTGGGCGAAGGCGAGGCCTGGGTGCTCACCGGGGGCAAGCTCGTCCGGGGGCGCTGGTCGCGGGCCGATCTCGGCGCCGCCACGTCCTACACCGACAGCGCCGGCGCCCCCATCGCCCTGGCCCCCGGGCGCACCTGGGTGGAGCTCGCCCCTCCCGGCTCGGCCGCCCCCCTGTAGCGCCGACTCCCTGCGCTGAGCGGCCGCCCCTCTCGCCGCCGCCCCGATCTTCGTCGACTCAGTAGTGCCACCCACTACTCAGCCGACAAAGAGCGAGAGAGGGAGGACGCTGGCCGTAGACTCGGGGCTATGACCGAGGCCAGCGAGCCCACCGAAGCTACTGAGCCCACCGAGGCCAGCCACCGTCCGCTCACCGGCACGTTCCGGGTCAAGCGGGGCTTGGCCGAGATGCTCGAGGGCGGGGTGGTCATGGACGTGGTCGACGCCGACCAGGCCCGGGTGGCCGAGGACGCCGGTGCTGTTGCCGTGATGGCCCTGGAAAGGGTTCCGGCCGACATCCGCCGCGACGGTGGCGTGGCCCGCATGAGCGACCCGACCATGATCGAGGGCATCAAGGCGGCGGTGACCGTCCCGGTCATGGCCAAGGCTCGCATCGGCCACTTCGCCGAGGCCCAGGTGCTCGAGGCGCTCGGCGTCGACTTCATCGACGAGTCCGAGGTCCTCACCCCCGCCGACGAAGCCCACCACATCGACAAGTGGGCCTTCGACGTGCCCTTCGTGTGCGGAGCTACGACGTTGGGGGAGGCCCTGCGCCGCATCAGCGAGGGGGCGGCCATGATCCGCTCCAAGGGTGAGGCCGGCACCGGCAACATCGTGGAGGCCGTGCGCCACCTCCGGGCCATCACCGGCGACATCCGGCGCCTGTCGGTGGCCGATCCGTCCGAGCGTTACGACTGGGCCAAGCGCCTGCCCGCTCCCATCGGCCTGGTCACCGAGGTGGCCGAGACCGGGGCCCTGCCGGTGCCGCTGTTCTGCGCCGGCGGCATAGCCACCCCGGCCGACGCCGCCCTGGTCATGCAACTGGGCGCCCGGTCGGTGTTCGTGGGCTCGGGCATCTTCAAGAGCGCCGACCCGCCCCGGATGGCCCGGGCCATCGTGGAGGCCACCACCCACTACCGTGACGCCGCCCTGGTGGCCAAGGTGAGCCGGGGTCTGGGCGACGCCATGCCCGGCCTCGAGGTGTCCTCGCTGGAGACCCGCCTCGCCGATCGGGGTTGGTGAGGATGCCGGCCACGAGCACGACCGCGGCGTCCGCCGGGAAGCCGCCAGGTGCCCGGGGCCCGGGTCGGGGTGCTGGCCCTCCAGGGGTCGTCCCGCCTCCACGCCGCCGCCCTCGCTGAGCTGGGGGTCATTCCGGTCGAGGTCCGCACCCCGGCCGACCTGGCCGGCGTCGACGCCCTGGTCATCCCCGGCGGAGAGTCGACCACCCTCTCGCTGCTGCTCGACTCGTCGGGCCTGCGTAGGGCCCTCGAGGACCGTCTGGCCCAGGATCTGCCCGTGCTGGGAACCTGTGCGGGGATGATCCTGTGCGCCCGCGATGTCGTGGACGGTCGGTCCGACCAGCACAGCCTGGGAGCGGTCGACATCACCGTGCGCCGCAACGCCTTCGGTCGCCAGCGCGACTCCTTCGAGGCTGACCTCGAGGTCGACGGCCTGGCCGGCGGGCCCTTCCCGGCGGTGTTCATCCGGGCGCCCGTCGTGACCCGGACCGGGGCGGGTGTTGAGGTCCTGGCCCGCGTGGCCGAGGGACCGGTGCTCTGCCGCTCCGGCGCCGTCGTCGTGGCCGCCTTCCATCCCGAGCTCGGGGGCGACCTCCGCCTCCACCAGCTACTTCTGGAAAGGATCTGAGCATGTCCGGACACTCCAAGTGGGCCAGCATCAAGCACCAGAAGGGGGCCAAGGACAAGGCCCGGGGCAAGCTCTTCGCCAAGCTGATCCGCCAGGTGGAGGTGACGGCTCGGGCCGGGGGCAGCGACATGGAGTCCAACGCAACCCTGCGCACCATGTACCAGAAGGCCAGGGACGCCTCGGTGCCCCTCGACACCATCGAGCGGGCCATCAAGCGGGGCAGCGGCGAGCTGGAGGGCGTGCGCTACGAGCCGGTGGCCTACGAGGGCTACGCCCCCTGCGGGGTGGCCGTCTTCGTGGAGGTGCTCACCGACAACCGCAACCGCACGGGTCCCGATATCCGTTCCCTGTTCAGCCGCAACGGCGGCTCTCTGGCCGAGCCCGGGGCGGTGGCCTGGCAGTTCGAGCGCAAGGGGGTCGTGCTCGTCCCCAAGGAGGCGGGCAGCGAGGACGACCTGATGTTGGTGGTGCTCGACGCCGGGGCCGACGACCTGGCCGAGGAGGGTGACACCTGGCGGGTGACGTGTGACCCGTCAACCCTTTCCGACGTGCGGGCCGCACTCGAGGCCGCCTCGGTGGAGGTCGTCTCGGCCGACGTCACCATGTTGCCCACCTCGACCGTGGCCCTCGAGAGTGTCGAGGAGGCCAGGAAGGTGCTGCGCCTCATCGACGCTCTCGACGACCACGACGACGTCCAGGACGTCTACGCCAACTTCGACGTGGCCGACGACGTCCTCCAGGCGGTGGAGGCGTGAGTCCGAGGGAGGCCGCGATCAGAGGCGATGGCGCTCTCGAAGGAGATCTCGGGCCTGGGCCAGGACGGCCAACTTGGCCTCTGCCACCTCGGCGGTGACGATGGGGTTGTCGGCGAAGGTGGCGAAGCCACAGTCGGGGTTGAGCAGGACCCTTTCGGCTCCGAACAAGGTGATGGCCTGCTCGGCGCGGGCCACGACGTCGGCCACCTCGTCCACCCGCTGGTCCTTCTGGTTGACGACCCCCACGCCCACGCGCCGGTCGTCGGGGATGGTGGCCAGCACGTCGATCTCGCCGGCGCGCCGCGTGCACAGCTCCAGCGTCAGCGTTCCGACGTCCACCGCCGAGAGCAACCCCACCAGCGGCCGGTAGTCACCGGCGAGGGCCATGCGCTCGTCGGGGGTCCAGTTGCCCCGGCACACGTGCAGGGCCAGCCGCTCGGAAGGCATCCCCCGCACCACCTCCTGGAGGAGGTCCCGGGCGAAGGCCAGCTCCTCCTCGGTTCCCCGCCGTTCGCCGAGGGCTCCGCACATGAAGGTGCGACCGCCCTCGCCGGGCGTGCCGTAGACGACCTCGGTGAGCACGGGTTCGTCGAACTGCACCAGGGCCACGCCCGCGGCCAGCAGGAAGTGGGCCTCCTCCCGCAGCACCCGCACGATGTCGGTGGCCAGGGCCTCCCGGTCGGGGTAGGCCCGGTCGGAGATGCACTCCATCCACATCGTGCGGGTGAGCAGGTAAGGCCCGGGCAGGCTGACCTTGACCGGCTTGTCGGAGAGACGCCGGACGAAGTCGGCCTCGTGCACCGTGAGCGAGCGACCCCGACCGAGCGGCCCGAACACCGCCGGGTGGCGCACCTGGCCGGCGGGCACGTCGAGGGCCGCCAGCTCCCGCTCGAACTCCTCGGGGTCGTCGACGTAGGGGAGCAGGTCGGTGACGGGGATGAGCTGGCAGTTCTCGAGTAGGCCCCCCACGAAGCTGGCGTAGTTGTCCCGGCGCTGCTCGCCGTCGGTGAGCACGTCGGCGCCGGCCCGCACCTGCGCCTCCACCGCCAGTCGTACGGCGTCGTCGGCCGTCTCCTCGAACTCGGCGTCGCTCATCCGGCTCTCGAGGTGCTCGTGGAGGGCGCGTCGCAGCCAGCGGGGACGGGGCCAGCTCCCCACCCCCATGATCGACAGCGGATCGATGACCGGCGCCGGGAGTGGCTGCGGTAGGGCGCTAGGGATGGTCGGGACCACGACCGGCTGGGTGATCGGGGCCTGACGCCTTCCGCCCTGGCCGATCACGACTCCCGGCACCGTGACCGTCCCACCCGTGTCCGGGTCCTCGGGAGCGACGGTCGGTGACGGGGGCGAGAACGGCCCTTTGCTCACCAAGAAGCTGCGTCGAGCGCCGTCCTTGGCCATGTTGACGAGCTCGTTGCCGGTGAGCCGGCACCAGGCGGGCAGGTCCTCCTCCACGGAGGACTCCAGGGAGAGGATCTCCAGGAGCTGACCCGGATCGAGCGGGTCGATGTGCTTGCGGATGAGCAGTAGGAGCCCGTTGCCGCAGTCGAGCTCGCCGCCGTCGAAGGCATCGGCGCTCGGGTAGGGATGGGTCTCGGTGAACGGCATACCCGCCGCCGGTTTGCCGCTCAGTACGTGACGCATGGTGCGCCGCCGGCCAGAAGCTCCACGAGCTTGGCCCCGCCCACGATCGTGGCTCCCTTGACCAGCTTGGTCTCGTCCAGGCTGCGCTTCTTGAAGCAGGGCGAGCACACCCAGATGGTCCCGCCGGCCTCGACGAAGTTGGTCATGAGCTCCTTGAGGGGAGCGAAGCCTTCCTCGGCGATGTCGTCGGCGTAACCCTCCTCGACGAGGCGGACACCCTCGGTAGACACGAAGACGACGGTCTCCTGGTCCGATCCGACCGCGGCGTTGGCGATCACGAACCCCACCGTGGCCCGATCGGGGTCGTTCTTGGCGTTGGTGATTGACACACAGAACTTTCCGGCCATCTCAGTTCTCCATTCGTCGTTTGATCAGATAGGTGGGGTGCTCGGCCGAGACCAGCTCGTGGCCGGTCAGGCGGCACCATGAGGGCAGGTCCTCGGGCGCGCCCTGGTCGTGCGCAACCAGTTCGAACAGTGCGCCGGGGGCCAGGTCGGCGAGGCGACCCCGGAGCTGCAGCACCAACTCGCCACAGCCCATGTGGCCGGCATCCCAGCGTTCGTTCGTCATGGCGTGTCCCTTGTCGTCCGGCCTGGTGCAGCCAGGGAGGGTGGGGAACAACACGACGGGTGTCACATGCAGGCGCCTCGGCGCCCGGGACAGACGGAACTACGAAGAGACGGACAGTTCCTGGTCCCGGAAGCCGATGGAGGGTCGCTCGCCCGACCGGGCGAGAGCGGTGCCAGCTCAGCGACGTGTCATGCTGACTCCCCCTCCTCCCGCCCCACGGCCTCGGCTGTGGCGGCATCCTGGCACACGACCAGGACGCTTCGCACGTCACATGAGCAGCGCCGGGACACCCCGAGCTTCGGCGGCAGCCAGAAGCGGCCGGTTCCCGTCCTCGATCGCCAGGCAGAGCAGGGCATCCAGCTGCTCTGCTGCGGCGAGTGCCTCCAGGGACATGAGGTTGAGCCGAACGCCTTGGTCGAGGAGTCGGGCCATCGGCCACGCCAGATTGCGCAGTGAGAGCAGACCGATGGTCTCGGGGAGCGTGATGGAGGCCCGGACGGCCCCGCCGGCGGTGAGCGGATCCACAGGGCCGAGCAATCGCGAGAGGGCCCCCGTGACGCTTCGGTTGACGAGGGCCCGGGAGAGCCGGTGGTACCAGAGCCCGGTCGTGAAGATCTGAGCGCCGGCAGGCCGGAGCTCGGGCGGCTCCTCGTCCAGGAGGACTCGCAGGAGGAGGTGGTCGTCGACGAGGACGTCCCGGCTCAAGCGAGATCCGGTTCTTCGGCGGCCACGGCACCGGCAAGTCGCGCGTAGCCACCCGCCTCGTCGATGGCGTCTCGTAGGAGCGTTCGTAAACCTCGCCCCGCAGGGATGATCAGGAGTGCGTCTCCTAGGTCGGCGACCTCGACCGAACCCCCGCCGCCCAGGTTCCATCGTCGTCGTGCCTCGGCCGGCAGCGACATCTGGCCTCGATCGGACACTCGGTACTCAGCGATGCTCATGGGACCACTGTAGTAGGTCATACAAGGTGGCCCGACAAGGACACCTTGTAGGCCCGGGGATCGTCGGGGGCGATACGGGACTGTCAACCCGGGAGGGTCCACCCCTCTCTCTCGATGGTGCGCTAGCCTAGCGAACCAGTGTTCGTGCTTGGTATCGACCCCGGTCTCACCCGTTGCGGGTACGGCGCGGTGGTGCGGGAGGGCGCCGTCCTGCGGGCGGTCAGCGCCGGGGTGCTCACCACCGAGGCGGTTACCCCGCTGCCCGAGCGCCTGGCCCAGCTCCAGGCCGGCCTGCGGGCGCTGATGGCCGAGCTGGACCCGACGGCGGTGGCGGTGGAGCGAGTGTTCTTCCAGGTCAACGCCCGCACTGCCATGTCGGTGGGCCAGGCCAGCGGCCTCGCCCTGGCCGAGGCATCGGCGCGAGGCTGTGTGGTGGAGCAGTACACCTCCAACGAGGTCAAGCAGGCCGTGGCCGGCTACGGCGGCGCCCCCAAGGAGCAGGTACAGCGCATGGTCCAGGCCCAGCTCGGCCTGGCCCAGCGGCCTCATCCCCCCGATG
>JALZNY010000435.1 GCA_030857525.1 Actinomycetota bacterium | reverse complement strand
CGCCCACGGTGCGGGCGATGCCGAGCTCGTTGGCCAGGGCCACGGTGCGGGCCACGGTGATGACCGACTTGCGGCTCGGCTCCATGATGGCCACCAGCACATCGGCGTAGGCCAGCGTCCCGCCGGACCGGCTGAGGTGCTCGAGCCCGGCCTCCATGTCGACCAGGGTGATGTCGGCTTCCTCTTCCAGGGCGGCACCCAGGATGCTGCGCACCGAGGCGTGGCTGCTGCACGTGCAGCCGGCGCCAGCCTGGTCGACCCGCATGGCCGACAGGAGCCGCACCCCCGACTCGGTGGACCGCCCGTACTCGGCGAGCAGATCCGAGGGCGTGGTGCCCGGGTCGGTGCCGATCACCAGGCGCCGGGGGATCACCGGGATCGCCTCGGCCTCCTCGAGGGTGAGGCCGAGCGACATGCCGAGGTTCGGGTTGGAGTCGGTGTCGATCGCCACCACCCGCTTGCCCCGCTCGGCGTACGTCTTCGAGATCAGGGCCGAGAGCGTGGTCTTGCCCACGCCCCCCTTGCCCACGATGCCAATTTTCATGGTGTGCTCCCCGGGTCGACCGTAATGCTTGCTAGCACAGGGTCCCACCTTTCGCCCACCGCGGCGACGCGCAGGGTGGTGAAGGCCTCGTCGAGGTCGAAGCCCCACAGGTCCCACTCGGAGAAAACGAGGCCGAGGGCCTGAAGCGCCACCGGGGTGGCGTACAGCGTCGTCTCGTCGCACAGCTGGTAGCCGGCGGCGGCCAGGGCGTCGGAGACCAGGGGCCGGGCCCACAGGACGTCGTCAGGGAGGTCCCGCCGGTGCAGCACCGTGCGGGGATCGAGGCGGAGGCCGGCCGGGACGTCGCCGTCGACCATGAGCACCGGCCCCTCGATGCCGAAGGAGGCCGACCGCCCACTCGGAAGGCCCCCTGCGAACGCGGCGAGGACGGTGGCGTCCTCCTCCGGCGGCGGCTGGGTCCCCTCCGAGTAGAGCGGCAGGCCCATCGGGTGCTAGCGGGCCAGGCGCTCAGCCAGGACCGCCGCCTTCTCGAGGCCGCCGGCGGCCTCCTTCAGGTTGGCGTTGATGCGGTCGGCGGCCGGGCCGATGACCGCGCACTGGGTCTCCACGGCCCGGACACCGAAGGTGACCTTGGCCAGGGTCTTGGTGATGTGCACCAGCTGCGCCGCCACCCGGTTGAGGAAGTAGGCGAGGGTGAGGACGACGAGGGCGATCTCGAAGACCGTGAAGAAGACGTAGAGCTTGACGCCGCCGTCGTTCATCGGCCCCGCACCTTGGACTCGAGGAGCTGGGCGTGGAGGCCCACCTCGGTGCCGAGGTCGGCGGTGGCGACGGCCGTTTGGCCGAGCATCCAGGTGGTCGCGGTGTTGCGGGCGACCAGGATGGCGGTGGCCCACACGTCATCGACGTTGCGCTCGATGTCCTTGACCAGGCTGACGAGCATCGAGAGCAGCACGATGACCGCAGCCTCGACGACGATCCCCATCCCGAGGGCGATGGTCCAGAAGCTGAGCTGCTGGCTGGTGTACGCGGTGAACATCAATCTCCCCCTAGAGCGGCACGAGCCTTGGCGGCGTTGCGGTTGATCCCGACGATGGACCGGTTGACGACGTCCACGTCCCACAGCGCCATGGTGTTGATCCTGCTGTCATCCAAACCCTGCGTGATGTCCGACGCCTGGCGGGCGATGATCCGGGCCAGGCCCAGGATGATCCCCACCAGCACGACCACCGCGGTGATCGTCACCGCCGCGATTGCGAACCCCACGTACCAGCCAGTCAGGCTGACCGCGAGAACCCCCGGTTCTATCCCCATCCCCACCCCTTCCGTTTCGGTGTCGGGTCACACTAGACTCTGAACACCTACCACGCAATGCCGCACTTGGTCGAAAACGGAGGGGCAGCACATGACGTCGACGACAACCCGGGACCGACTGGGTGCCTGACCCCTCGTCGGCCCCCGTGCCTGGCGACCACGATGACCATCCGATGCCCGCCTGGCCCCTGGCCGACGGCACCAGCCCGGCCCCGACGGCCGACCAGTCGACGCCACCCGCCGACGGTCTCGTCGAGGCGCCGGCGGCGCCCGAAG
>JALZNY010000079.1 GCA_030857525.1 Actinomycetota bacterium | reverse complement strand
CCGAGCACGGTGAGAGCGAGGGTCACCCGTCGACGCTCAACGCGGCCATGTGACCGGCTCCACCGCGTACAGCTCGGGACCGAGCATCTGGCGCCCGAGCGAGGCGAAAGCGGCCACGTCGCCCGACGACAGGAACCGGTGGCGGCCGGCGCCGGACTCGGCCGAGCGGGCCAGGCCGGTCGTCTCCAGGAGCGAGCGCAGCTCGAAGGCCGTCTCGTCGGCCGACGACACCAGCACCACGTCTCGGCCGACCACGTCGCTGATCGTACGGGCGAGGAAGGGGTAGTGGGTGCATCCGAGCAACAGGGCGTCGACCTTCGCCGTCCGCACCGGGGCCAGGAGGCGCTCAGCCAGGACGTGGACCTGGTCGGACATGGTGTCGCCCCGCTCCACGAACTCCACGAACCCGGGGCAGGCCGCACACGTCAGTTCAACATCCTCACCGGTGGCGGCCACGGCTCGCTGGTAGGCGCCCGAGGCGATGGTGCCGACCGTGGCGATGACCCCCACCCGGCCGTTGCGGGTGGCCGACACCAGCGCCCTCACCCCGGGCTCGATCACCCCCACCACGGGGACCTCGGCCTCCTCACGCAGCTCGTCGAGGGCGGCGGCCGACGCCGTGTTGCAGGCCACCACCAGGCACTTGGCCCGGTGGTGGTCCAAGAGGTAGCCGGAGATCTGGCGGGCGAAGGCCCGTACCTCGCCCAGCGGTCGGGGCCCGTAGGGGTAGCGGGCGGTGTCGCCCAGGTAGACGAGGTGCTCGGCCGGCAGCAGGTCGATCACGGCTCGCGCCACCGTCAAGCCGCCGAAGCCGCTGTCGAAGATCCCGAGAGGACCGAGGGTGCTCAGCGGGACTCCGACGGGGGGTCGCCGTCGCCGTCACGGGACACGGAGAGGAAGCCAAGTGTGCGCTGAGGGAAGGGGATCTCGATTCCAGCACCGTCGAGGGCCGACTTGACCGCCATGGCCACGGCTGAGCGCACCCGCCACAGGGTGGCGATGTCGGGGGCGTGCCACCAGCGCAGGGCGAAGTCGATGCTTGACTCGCCGAACTGCTCCACCCATGCTTCCGGGAGTGGCTGGCTGCGCACGCCGTCTACCGAGGTGAGCGCTTCCAACAAGACCCGCTGGGCGGTGGCCAGATCGGTGCCGTAGGCCACCCCCACCTCCAAAGTGGTGCGGCGCGTCCCCTTGACGGTGAAGTTGGTGATGGGCGCGTTGAGGACCAGCGAACACGGCACCAGCACCTTCTCGCCCTGGTACGTGCGCAGCACCACGGTCCGGAAGTTGACGTCCTCGACGGTCCCCTCGATCTCGTTGGTGGCGATCTGGTCCCCGGCTCGAAAGGGCCGTCGGCTTTGGAGCAACAGGCTGGCGAAGACGTTCTCGAGGATGGTCTGGGCGGCGAAGGCCAGCGCCAGCCCACCGATCCCGAGGGCTCCCAGCAACGGAGCGAGGCGCACGCCGAGGACCTGGAGGGCGTAGACGACGCCGATGATCACCACCAGGCTGCCGACCGACCGCCCGATGAGCCTGGCCGTCCGCCGAGCCCCGTCGCCCTGCTCGACGAGTCGAGCGGTGAGGGCCCTCACCAGCCGGCTGAGGACGATGGCGCCGGCCAGGATGACGGCGGCGGTGATCCAGTCGGCCGCGGTCAGCCCCTGGAGGGCCTCGACCAGTTCCTCCTCCGGAGCCTCCTCAACCGAGAAGACCCAGGAGAGGCCAGGAGCGAGGGCGACCGTCATGCCGTTCATCCTGCCCCCTTCCCTACCAGCATCGGCCCCGGTGTGATGAGATCACGCCATGAGCTGCTGTGTCGCCTTCCTCAGGGCTGTGAACGTCGGCAAGCGCCGGGTCGCCATGGCCCGCCTGCGAGAGGAGTTCGAGGCACTGGGCTTCGACGAGGTGTCGACCTACATCAACAGCGGCAACGTCATCTTCTCGACGTCCCTCCCTCCTCACGACCTCGAGGGCCAGATCGAAGTGCGGCTGGAGGAGGCCTTCGGCTTCGAGGTGACCACGTTTGTGCGCACCGCCGAGGAGGTGAAGGAGGTGGTCGCCTACATGCCCTTCGTCGCCGTCGCCGATGGTGAGACGCACATGGTGGCCTTCCTGCGCGAGCCCGCCACGCCGGCGATGGCCCAAAACGCCCAAGCGCTGGGTAGCGACACCGACGAGCTGGTCGTCCACGATCGGGAGGTGCACTGGTTGATCCACGGATCGTTCATGGACACCACCCTCAAGCCCAAGCACTGGAAGGCCCTGGGGGTGCAGCTCACCACCACCCGCAACACCACCATGCTCGCCAAGTTGGTGGCCAAGCTCGAGAGCTGAGCTGAGCGGGGCTCTGGCGCCTGGCCGGGCGCCTGGTCGCGCCCGGGAATCGAGCCCTACGGGCTCAGGCGATCTCGGCTACGGGAGAGAAAGGTGACCTCCCGCACGTCGTCCTGGCCCAGCAGGGCCATGAGCATGCGAGTGAGGCCCAGGCCGAACCCGCCATGGGGCGGGCACCCGAAGCGGAAGCAGTCGAGGTAGTAACGGATGGGATCGAGGGGAACGTCGTGAGCCTCGGCCTGGGCGATGAGCCGGTCGTAGCGGTGCTCCCGCTGGGCCCCTGTGGTCACCTCCATTCCCTTCCACAGCAGGTCGAAGTCCCGTAGATAGGGCGAATCGTCATCGAGGTGCATATGGTAAAAACCTCGGGACGACTCGGGGTACCCGGTGACGAAGACGAACTCGTGGCCGTACACGCCGGCCACGTGTTCGCCCAGCAACCGCTCCCCTTGAGGGTCAAGATCGCCGGGCGGCTGGGCCAGCTCGGGGCCGGCCTTCTCGGCGATGGCTCGGGCATCGTCCAGGCTGACCCTGGGGAACGGCAGCGAGGGCACCACCACCACGGTGTCGAACAGGCGGGCGATGTCGTCGCCGTGCTCGGCCTCGACAACGGCAATCACATGGCGCAGCCAGCGCTCCTCGAAGGCCATCAGGTCGTGGTGGGACTCGATCCACGACATCTCCACGTCGACGCTGGTGAACTCCGTGTCATGGCGGGTGGTGACATGGGGGAAGGCCCGGAAGACCGGCCCAATCTCGAAAACGCGCTCGAACCCGGCGGCCATCGCCATCTGCTTGTAGAACTGCGGCGACTGGACCAGGTACGCCTGGCGGTCGAAGTAGGGCACGGAGAACAGCTCGCGCCCCGAGCGGTTGGGGTTGGGGCGCAGTTTGGGTGAGTGCAGCTCGAGGAACCCGTGCTCGGCCCAGTACTGGCGCATGGCCCGCTCGGCAGTCGTCTGCACAGCGAAGGCGAGGAGGTTGCGCGGACGCCGGAGGTCGAGGAAGCGCCAGTCGAGCCGCTCCTCGAGGGACGAGGCCGCACCTACGGGCAGGTCGTCGAGCACGGGACCGACCACCCGGACCTGGGTGCACACCACCATGACCCCGCCCGGCTCCCTGGAATCGGCGGCGACCTCCCCCCACGCCTCCACCGCCGCCTCCGGGCTCAGGCCGGCGGGAACGGTGTTGATCGCCAGCATCGCCGAGGCGCTGCGGTCGCGGAGCACGACGAGACGACGATCACCATCCCGGTCCTTGCCCACGCTGTCGATCCAGCCGCACACCCGCACCTGCTCACCTAGGCGCCCCGCCAGCTCCGCCAGCGGGGTGCGAGGCATGGTCACGGATGCACGGCGGGAGCGGGGCGCGGCGGCTGGACCAACTCGATGGTGACGCCGTCCGGATCACGCAGGTAGGCCAGGCGGGTCCCGGCCCGGGGGCCGGCTCCAACCTCGATGGGCACACCGGTGACCGCTCGGGCCCCGCAGGCCAGGGCGTGGCGGTGCGCCTGGTCCATGTCGTCGACCCGGAGGCAGAGGTGGACGTTGCCAGGGTGGCCGGTCGCCGGGTCGTAAGCCGCCTCGTCGTGGTCGAGGTACTCCAGCAGCTCCAGGGCCACACCCCCAGGCAGGTCGAGCCAGCAGGAGTCGATGCGGATTCCCGGGTAGCCCACCATTGTGCCCACCTGGGGGCCGTCGAGCACCCGACGGTTGCGGGGTTGGGCGCCGAGCAGGCGTTGCCAAAAAGCGATCGAGCGGTCGAGATCGACCACAGTCACACCCACGTGGTGCACAGCCTCGAACATCAATCAGCCCCGTCGCTCAGCGGTCGGCGTCGGCCTCGACCTCGGCCAGGGCCTGGTCGAGAGCGGCGAGTCCCGTGGCCGCCTGAGACTCGGTGAGTACCAGCGGAGGGGTCAGGCGCAGGATGGGACCGGCGCCGGCGGTCAGCACGCCTCGCCGGGCTAAGGCCAGAAGTAGACGCCGAGCGGTGGCCGGGCTGATGCGCGCCTTGGTCTGGCGATCGCTGACCAGCTCCAGGGCCAAGAGCATGCCCTGGCCCCTGACGTCGCCGATCAGCGGATGCCGCTGGGCCAGCTCGTGCAGCCCGCCCAGCAGTTGGGACCCCACCTGACGGGCCCGTTCGAGAACGGTGCCGTCGGCCAGGAGCCCGAGGGTGGCCACCCCCGCAGCACAAGCCAGGTTGCCGCTGGCGAAGGTCGAGGCGCCCGCACCGGGAGCGCCGAACGGCAGGGAATCAAGCACCTCTCGTCGTGAGGCGATCAACGAGATCGGGTACCCGGACGCCAGCCCCTTGCCGGCCAGCAGGATGTCGGGGACCACGCCCGACTGCTCCATGGCCCACATGGTGCCCGTGCGCCCCATCCCGGTGAGGATCTCGTCAAAGATCAGCAGCGCCCCGGTGCGGTCGCAGAAGGCCCGCAGGTGGGCGAGGAACGCGGGCGGCAGCGGGATGACCCCGCCCACGCCCTGCACCGGTTCCACGATCACCGCCGCCAGCTGATGCTCGGTCGACTCGTCGTAGACCCGGTCGATGAAGTGGGCGCACGCCGTCTCACAGCTCTGAGGCTCCAGGCCGAGGGGACACCGGTAGCAGTAGGCGTTCAGGCTGTGATGGGTGCCAGGGGCGAAAGGGCCGTAGCCGTGCTTGAGGGCAAATCCGCCCATCAGCGACATGGACCCCAGCGTCCGTCCGTGCCAGGCGCGGTGCAGCGAGATGACCTCGTAGCGCTTGGTGTAGGACTTGGCCAGGCGCAGGGCCGCCTCCACCGCCTCGCTACCCGTGCTGTACATCTGGAAGGTCTGCAGGCTGGGTGGCAGGGTGTCGGCCAGGGCCTCGAAGAAGGCGGAACGAGCCGGGGTGGCAAAGTCGAAGTAGTGCAGAAGGCGGCCGGCCTCCACCCGCACCGCCTCCACCACCGGGGACGGGCAGTGGCCCAGGTTGGCGACCACCGCCCCCGACGAGAAGTCGATAAAGACGTTGCCGTCGACGTCGCGAACCAGGGCGCCCTGGGCGTCACGGATGACGAGCTGTAGCCACTGTGCGGCCGGGGAAGAGTTCGCGGCGTGGTGTACGGCGTCGCGTGCCCACAGCTCCGCCGACCGGGGACCGGGGATCTCCGTGGCCACGAGTGGGACGCCGGCTTCTCCCAGATCGGCCCAGGCCACGTCGCCCGTCGCTCCCGGGCTCACACTGGCGCTGCTCATCGGGCCAGCGGGGCTCGCCCGTCGGCCAGGCGCTCTAGCAGGACCACCCCCGCCTCAGGCGCGGGCATGGCGGCCAGCTCGGCCGCCACCCCGGCGGCGGCCTCCCGGTAGGAAGGCTCGTTCAGCAGAGCCATGACGGCGACACGCACCGACTCGGCCCCGACCTCCTCGGGCATCAGCGCCAGGGCGGCGCCGCTGGCCACGCAGGCCTCGGCGTTGTGAAACTGGTTGGCCCCGCGAGGCAGCACGAGCAGGGGCCGACCGTGGCCGAGGATGTCGAGGATGGCAGTACCCCCCTGGTTGACAGCGATGTCGCAGCGGGGCAGGAGCAGCGATTGAGGGATGAAGCGCTCGATGTGGATGTTCTCGGGCTGGGGACCTAGGGCGGCAGGGTCGGCACCGGGCCCGATGGTGACGATCACGTTGACGTTCTCGCCCCCTACGCCGGCCAGGATCGAGCTGAAGATGGCCGGGTCACGGTTGAAGATGGTGCCGAGGCTGACATAGACGGTCGGCACGGCGGGGAGGGACCGTAGCGACGGGGGCAGGTCGTCAGCCGAGCCCCCAGTCAGGCTCAGGTTGTGCACACGCTGGGCGGTGTCGATCTGGTCGATCTCCTCGCTCTGAAGGCAGGGCGGGCAGACGTCGAGGTAGAGGTAGCGGAACAGGCCGGCGAACTCCCCCACGTCGACACCGTGCTCGGCGCACAAGGGAGCCAGCACCTCCCCGGCCAGACGGGCCATGGCCAAGGGCCGCAGCATCCCGACACTCTGGTCGGCCCAAGGGATGCCGGTTACCGCCGCTGCCACCGGACCCCCGAGCTCGGTCTCGTCGTGGAGCAGGATGCCCGGGCCCCAGTCGGCCATGATCGGCATCAAGT
>JALZNY010000434.1 GCA_030857525.1 Actinomycetota bacterium | reverse complement strand
TACCAGAAGGGCAGGAGGCGGGCGTTCCAGAGCCGGCCCTGGGGGGCGAGCACGAAGGCCACGGCGCAGATGCCGGCCAGCAGGCCGAGGTACAGCCCCAGGCGTCGGCGGAAGATGATCGAGGTGCCCACCCCGATGACGGCCAGCAGGGCGACCCAGGTGAGGTCGCCATTGATGGTGGCGGTGGCCTCGCCGCCGAAGGCCCGGCTGAGCGAGGCCCCCAGGCGTCCCGGGAGGAGTGCCTCCCAGTAGGTCGTGAGCTTCTCCCAGCCCATGTCGTTGAGATAGGCCCGGCGGGCCACGAAGGGCACGGTCCAAAAGGCGGTGAGCAGGCCGCCGACAAAGCCGACGCCGGTCATCCAAGCCAGCCGTCCCCGGTCGGCCCGCAGGGCCAGAGCCACCAAGGCGGCTACCACGGCGAAGATGGCGGGGATGACGTGGCACAGCGCACACAGGGCCAGGGTGGCGGCGGCCGCCACCCGGTGGCGGCCGGTCTCGAGCCCCCGCAGCACCAGGCCGACGAACACCACGGCCAGGGCCAGGCTGATGCTGAAGGCGAACTCGCCGGCGAGGGTGGACGCGGCGTTGCCGCCGTAGATGGTGAAGGACCGATCGAAGATGAACCCGACGGTGGCCACGGCCAGCAGGGGCGGCCCGGGGAAGGGCAGTCGGGCCAGGCGCCCGAGCGCCCACGCGGCCACGGGCAGGGCGAGCAGGCCCGAGACGGTGATCACCTTGAAGGCGATGGTGTAGGGCAGGACGAGGTCGAGGGCGACGATGAACAGGCTGGGAACGACCATGTAGAACTGGTAGGCGGGGAAGCCGGCGTACCAGTCGGGCGACCACCCGCTGAGCCGACCGGCGGGCAGGAGGTAGTCGCGCAGGTAGGCCGGACCCCACACGTGGGCGCCCATGTCGCCCCCGGAAGCCAGGGTGTCGGCCACCAGGAGCTGCGGCTGCAGTTGCAACAGGGTGAACAGCACGGCGGCGCCCACCAGGCCGGCGCTTACGAGGCTCTGGGGTGAGGCGTGGCGCAGGCGGTGGATCAGGGCCATCGCCCCATCCTGCCATCGCCATAGGCGGGCTACGCCGTCAGGGCCGAATCGGCGAGGCGAGGGCGATCACCGATGGGAGGGGTTGGGTCCCCGGACGGCCGGTGACCTCGACGAGGACAGGTCGGCCAGCACGCGGGGAAGCTTGACGGCCGCGCCGTCCTCCCACCACCAGCGGGTGTGGCACCAGGCACACGAACCCATGGTCATCGTCGAAGGGCCCCGGACGAAGGAGATGAGGGCGAGGGGCGACGAGCACTCCGGGCAGCAGGCATCGGGCGTGGCGTGGGCCATGCCTTAGGTGTCGGGTTTCCCGTGGCGGACCTTGAGTGACGAAGCGGTGAAGATTGCCGACGCGGCGGCTGGGTGAGCGCCGGACCCAGGTGACTCGCGAGGGCGACCGGGGGACTCCCAGGCCTTCGATGTCGGCGATGGACGTTATGGAGTCTGTCCTCTAGGACGAAGCGGTCGACGGGCCAGGACAGGTGCGCTGACTGCCTCGGGTCACCAGCGTAGGGGTGGTGGTATTCGGCGCTAGGCCGGGCGTCAGGCCGCCGAAGGGTCCCCGAAGAGGGTGGGCTCGCTCTCAGGCCGGGCGCCGTCATCGGACGGCGGATCGGGACCGGATCGGGCGCCGGGCGGCGACACCCAGCGCCGGTCGCCCGGTGGTCCGTGCAGGCGAGCGCCCCGGTGGGTCTTGTCCAGGTGGTGAAGCCGGCACAGCCAACAGAGCTGGTCGAGCTGGGTCTTCCAGGTGAGGACCCAGTCGTCGATGTGGTCGATCTCCAGGGCCCGGGTGGAGCCACAGCCGGGGACCTCACAGACATAGCCCCGGGCCTCCAGGGCGCTGCGCTGGTAGGCGGTGACCGAACGGCCGAGGTGGGCCACGCTGAACACGTCGACCCCGTTGGTCACGATGGCGGCCCCAAAGGCGTCGACCATCAGTCCCTTGGCCGTACTCACCGACACCGGGCCCACCCCGGCGATCTCGCAGCGCTCGTCGCCCTCCACCCAGCCCCGCTTGAGGGCCTCGTGGCTGATCAGCAC
>JALZNY010000433.1 GCA_030857525.1 Actinomycetota bacterium | reverse complement strand
GGGCACGGTCACCGATGGTGATCTTCGCCGTGCTGCCCTGGCCGGTCCCGGGCTGGAGGCGGCGGCCGCGAAGGCCGTCGAGCTCATGAGCCCGGAACCGGCGACGGTGGGAATCGACGCATCCGATGACGAGGTGCGGACCCTGCTGGAGCGCCGCCACCTGCCGTCGGTCGCCGTCGTCGACAAGGGCCGGCTCGTCGGCCTGCGCCACCTGGCCGACGTCGGGGGAAGCCGGCCGCCGCTGACGGCCGTGATCCTCGCCGGCGGCCGGGGCCAGCGCCTGCGCCCGCTCACCGACAAGGTGCCCAAGCCGCTGTTGACCGTCGGTCGAACCACGATTCTCGAGCGGCTCCTGGAGCAGCTCTGGTCGGCCGGGGTGAGCGACGTGGCGCTGGCCGTCAACTACAAGGCCGAGCTGTTCGAGGAACGACTGGGCGATGGGGAGGGGTACGGGGTGCGCCTGACCTACCTCAAGGAACGCAAGGAGCTGGGGACCGCAGGCGCCCTCTCGCTGCTGAGCGCGCCACCGGTGGGACCCGTGCTCGTCACCATGGCCGATCAGGTCACCGCCCTGCCCTTCGCCCGCCTGGTCGACTTCCACAACCAGGAGGGGGCGGCCATAACCGTGGCCGCCTTCGAGCACGAGATCCCGGTGCCCTACGGCGTGCTGCGCCTCGACGGGCGCCGGGTCACCGGCATCGACGAGAAGCCCACGCTGCGCCAGCGCTGCAACGCCGGCATCTTCGTGCTCGACCCCAAGGTGCTGGCGCTGGTGCCCGAGGACACCATGTTCGGCATGCCGTCGCTGGTGGAGGCCGCCCTGGCCCAGGGGTTGCCCGTCAGCGCCTTCCCCATCCTGGAGCGCTGGATCGACGTGGGCACACCCGATGCGCTCGAAGCAGCCCTGCTGTCGTTCGCCACCGGTGAGGAGATGTGAGCCATGGGTGAGTGGGAGGGACGGTCGGTCCTGGTGACCGGTGGTGAGGGCTTCATCGGCAGCACGCTGGTCGAGCGCCTGGTCCGGGAGGGGGCCGACGTGCGGGCGCTCGTCCACTACAACCCCTTCGGCCGGGCCGGCTGGCTCGACCCCGAGGTGCATGCCGACGTGCGGGTGCTGCCCGGCGACGTCCGCGACGCCGAGCGGGTCTTCGAGGCGGTCGAGGGTTGTGACGTGGTGTTCCATCTGGCCGCCCTCATCGGCATCCCCTACAGCTACGTCGCCCCCGAGAGCTACATCCAGGTCAACGTCACCGGCACCCACAACGTGGCCCGGGCCTGCCTGCGCGCCGGCGTGTCCCGCATGGTCCACACCTCCACCAGTGAGGCCTACGGCACTGCCCGGCGCGTCCCCATCACCGAGGATCATCCCCTCCAGCCCCAGTCGCCCTACTCGGCCTCCAAGATCGGGGGCGACATGATGGCGCTGTCGTTCTTCCACGCCTTCGAGCTGCCGGTGGCGGTGGTACGACCGTTCAACACCTACGGCCCCCGCCAGTCGACCCGGGCGGTGATCCCCACCATCCTCACCCAGCTCCACGCCGGCGCCAGCGAGATCGCCCTCGGCTCGACCACCCCCACCCGGGACTTCAACTACGTCGACGACACCGTCGCCGGCTTCCTCGCCGTCGCCGGGTGCGACCGGGCGGTGGGCGACGTGGTCAACATCGGCTCCGGACGGGAGATCTCCATCGGCGACCTCGTCACCCTCCTGGTCGAACTCACCGGAAGCCACGCTCGCATCGTGACCGACCCCGACCGGCTCCGTCCCCCCGACAGCGAGGTGGAGCGCCTGCTGTGCGACAACTCGCGGGCCCGCGAGTGGATGGGGTGGACCCCAGAGGTGTCGCTGGAGGACGGCCTGGCCCGCACGTCGGCGTGGGTAGCCGAACATCGCCACCAGCTGGAAACCGGCGGTTACGCCGTCTGACCTGTACTCAGCCTTGCTGGGTGCTCGCTTCCAAAGGGCAACCTCGGCGATCCCCTCGGTGGGGGGTGGCTGGTGAGAACCCTCCCATCGGGGGTGGTGACCTCCACGCTGGCGTCGGCCAACAGCTTGGCCTGCCACCCGGGCGAGTGGATCAGGTGGTGGTGGCGAACACAGGCC
>JALZNY010000432.1 GCA_030857525.1 Actinomycetota bacterium | reverse complement strand
TAGCCCGTGGGCGAGGTCGAAGGTCGACAGAGTGGCACCGAACGCCGCCCGTACGTCGGTGGGGCAGGCCAGGAGCATCTTGGTGGAGAAGGTCACCTGAGCCGGGGATGCATCCGGCCCGAGGACGACGGCGTGCACCAGCCGGGCCAGGATCGGGTTGGTACGGGCGGGCAGGGGAAAGGGGGCGGCGAGGATCCGCTCGCCCACGCTGGCGCGCAGGGCGGCCAGGGAGGCGGGGAGGGGGATGAGCGTCGATTGGCGGACGAGGCGTTCCACCCCCACGTTGACCAGGACAGCGCCGGCGATCCGACCGGCGACGTCGTCGGGGTGGGCCTCAGCCCAGGCCACCACGGCCATGGCCCCCATGGAGTGGCCGGCCACGACCACCCGCTCCCCGTGGGGGACGGTCTGGTCGAGCACGGCGTCGAGGTCGGCGCCGAGGGTGTCGGCGGAGTAGTCGCCGGTGCTCGCCGGTGGGCTCTGGCCGTGGCCGCGCTGGTCGTAGGCCACCAGCCGGAAGTCGGCGGACAGCTCGTCGATCTGGCGGCGCCACACCGCCGACGTACACATCCAGCCGTGCACCAGCACGACCGTGGGGGCGTCGTCGCGGCCGAAGACCTGGGCGTGCAGTTGGGTGCCGTCGAGGGACCGCACCGTGACCTGCCGGCCTTCCTGCGATCTGGTCAGCGCAGCCCCCTCGGGATCGGCGGCGATGGCCCTCCGGTCGCAGTGCGCCAGGGCCAGCCAGGCGAGCGCACCTCCCCCCACGACGCCGAGGGAGCCGAGGCAGAGGCCGCGCAAGAGCCCGAGTGCCTGCCCTCTACTCACGATGGCCACGGGGATGGCGACGGGGCCTCGACCCGAAGTCCCGCCCCCTTCGCCGCGTTGGCGAGCGGATGTCGTATGCGTAGGTCTCGAGCCTCGCGCACCCCGACCCGATCCATGAGCTACACGGTAGGACTCTCTCTGCTCGGGTTCGCTTCCGTCACTGCCCGAAGGCGGCGTAGTAGTGCGCACGACACAGGCGCTTGGCTCGCCGAGGCCGATCGCAGCCCTCGATCGTGCATGTCCGGACCCGCTTGGCGTCATGCTCCCAGTACTCGAGCAGCCGGGTCCGCCAGACCTCGTACTGGATGCGCTTGTACGACGGCGGCAGGTGCTCGTCCATGAAGGGCACGATGACGCCGACCAGTTCGGGCAGCGAACGCACGGCAAAGCACACCTCGTCGTCGTAGTGGGCCTGGCGCCGGGATGAATGAGTGATGTGGCCGACACCGAAGTAAGCGAGCATGAGTTCGCTGGAGATGGAATCGACGGCGGCGAGCCCGACGGCCATGGTGAAGCGGGAGCCGGCGTCGGCCGAGGTGAAGCACCCTTCAGCGGCCACGAAGCCGGCGAGGTAGACGGCGAGATCAGTAGCCGGTGACACGGTAGTAGTGGGAGCGACACAGGCCCCGTCCTCGTACTGGTTGTTCGCAGTCCGGCTGTGAGCATGGGGACGGCCCCTTGCCATAGCGGGTCGGTCGGTCTCTTTCGTAGGCGTACAGGTCGTCGCGCCACTGCTCGAACTGGATGCGCTTGGCAGAGGGGAAGAGGAATTGCTCCCCGAACGGGATGGTCGCCGCGTGGTGGGCTCGGTTGGATGCGACGGTGTAGGTCGACATCGGTTGCCAACCACCCCGCCTCGCCGGAGCATCGTTGATGCAGCCCCAGCCCAGCCGCTCGCGTAGGGCCTCGAGCAGAGGCCGGTCGCGAACAGCCATTGACACGGTGAACACGAACCGCAGGCGAGGGGAGCCGTCGGAGAAGGCGAGGCCGCGGCGGCCTATGGAGAAGCAGCCCTCGCCGGAGACCAAGCCACCGAGGAAGAAGCCGTTATCACCCAGAGTAGCAGAAGAACCACTTAGAGTGGAGCCGACGCGGATCGAACGCGCGACCTCATCCATGCCATGGATGCGCTCTACCAACTGAGCTACGGCCCCATCTGGATCCCCCAAGCTACCAGTCGCCAGCCGGTCCTCGAATCGGGTGCACACCAAACACATGTGCCAACACTACGACGAGGGTGAGACAAGACCCCGGGCCGCTACACGACCAGGTTGACCAGCCGTCCCGGG
>JALZNY010000431.1 GCA_030857525.1 Actinomycetota bacterium | reverse complement strand
CTACGAGCTGGGCGTCATCGCCGAGATGGGGTTCTCCTCGTACTTCCTGATCGTGTGGGATCTCATCGTCTACGCCCGGGGCCGGGGGATCCGCGTGGGCCCGGGGCGGGGGAGCGCGGCGGGGTGCTGCGTGGCCTACTGCCTGCGCATCACCGACCTCGACCCCATCCGCTACGACCTGCTCTTCGAGCGCTTCCTCAACCCGGGCCGCCTGCAGATGCCCGACATCGACATGGACTTCGACTCGCGCTACCGCGACGAGATGATCCGCTACGCAGCCGAGCGCTACGGGCGCGACCGGGTCGCCCAGATCGTCACCTTCTCCACCATCAAGGCCCGGGCCGCGGTGCGCGACGCGGCCCGGGTGCTCGGCTACCCCTACATGGTGGGCGACAAGGTGGCCAAGGCCATGCCCCCGTTGGTCATGGGCCGGGATACGCCCCTGTGGGCCTGTCTGGAGGAGCACGAGAAGCACGCCGGGGGATACCGGGCGGCGGGCGAGCTGCGGGAGATGTACAGCGCCGACCCCGACGCCCGCAAGGTGATCGACGTGGCCAAGGGCCTCGAGGGCCTGCGACGTCAGGACGGCATCCATGCCGCCGCCGTAGTCATCACCGACGAGCCCCTGACCGAGTACCTCCCCATCCAGCGCAAGCCCGAGGCCGGCGGCGACCCCGAGTCCGCTCCCATCGTCACCCAGTACGAGATGCATGGCGTCGAGGCGCTCGGCCTGCTCAAGATGGACTTCCTCGGCCTGCGCAACCTCGACGTCATCACCGATGCGTTGGTCCTCATCGCCGAGAGCCGGGGCACCGAGCTCGACATCGACGCCGTCCCCCTCGACGACGACGAGACCTTGGCCCTGCTGCGCCGGGGTGACTCGATGGGGGTGTTCCAGCTCGAGGGCGGTCCCATGCGTGCCCTCATGCGCAGCCTGGCTCCCACCAGCTTCGACGACATCGCCGCCCTGGTCGCCCTCTACCGACCCGGTCCCATGGCCGCCAACATGCACAACGACTACGCCGACCGCAAGAACGGGCGCAAGCCGGTGACCTACCTGCACGCCGACCTGGAGCCGCTGCTGAGCGACACCCAGGGGCTGATGATCTACCAGGAGTCGGTCATGCGGGTGGCCCAGCGCTTCGCCGGCTACTCGCTGGAGGAAGCGGACAACCTTCGCAAGGCCTGTGGGAAAAAAATTAGGGCCATGATCGCCCTGGAGCGGGAGAAGTTCGTGGCCGGCTGCGAGGCCAACGGCTACGGCACCGAGCTGGGCACCGCCCTTTTCGACATCATCGAGCCCTTCGCCGACTACGCCTTCAACAAGAGCCACTCCTACGGCTACGGCCTGGTCGCCTACCAGACGGCCTACCTCAAGGCCCACTACCCGGTGGAGTACCTGGCCGCCCTGCTCACCTCGGTCAAGGACGACCAGGACCGATCGGCGGTCTACCTCAGCGAGTGCCGGCGCATGGGCATCAAGGTGCTCGTGCCCGACATCAACCTCTCCCTGTCGGTCTTCGCCGCCCGCCAGGCCGACGACGGATCATCGACCATCCCCTTCGGGCTATCGGCCGTGCGCAACGTAGGCGGGGGCCTGGTGGGCCTCATCGTCGAGGAGCGGGAGCGCAACGGGGCCTTTGCCGACTTCTACGACTTCTGTGAGCGGGTCGACCCCCAGGTCCTGAACAAGCGGGCCCTGGAGTCGTTGATCAAGGCCGGCGCCTTCGACTGCCTCGGCCACCCCCGTCGAGGCCTGCTGGTCGTGCTCGACCAGATCGTGGAGGGGACCCTGGCCCGCCGGCGTGAGCGCCAGCAGGGGGTGATGAGCCTGTTCGGCGACGCTGGTGAGGCCGGCGAGGGGCCCAGCGCCTTCGACGAGCGGGTGGCCATCCCCGAGCTGTCCTTCGACAAGATGCAGCGGCTGGCCTACGAGAAGGAGATGCTCGGCCTCTACGTCAGCGACCATCCCCTCATGGGGATGGAGCACCTCCTTCGCCGCCGGGCCGACTGCTCCATCCGGGAGCTGCGGGAGGCGCCCGACACCGGCGAGATGCACACGGTGGCCGGAGTGGTGACCCACCTGGCTCGCAAGTACACCCGCAAGGGCGACCTCATGG
>JALZNY010000430.1 GCA_030857525.1 Actinomycetota bacterium | reverse complement strand
CCGCTCTGCAGCGCTATCTCCCGGCTGGTGTAGCTGGCCATGGGCAGGAGCGAGATCAGGGGTCCGGTGGCCCGCAGGGGACGGACCTCGCCGTCCTGCCAGTAGAAGCTGGCGGGGTGGCCGGCCGAGGCGTAGCGCAGGGTGCCGGCCTCGGTGTCGAACACCACCACGCACATGGAGATGAACTCCTCGCCTCGGTCCATGCCCGAGATCTGGCGGTTGAGCTCCTCCAGGGCCTGGGCCGGATCGCGGAACTGACGCAGGAAGACCCGCAGCAGGTGCTTGGCCTGGAAGGCGCTGATCGACGGCTCGATGCCATGCCCGGCCACGTCGCCGATGACGGCCGCCACCCTGGTGGGCGCCACCCGGAACACGTCGTAGAAGTCGCCGGCCATCATGCCCGTACCCGCCTGGTAGACGCTGCCCAGCTCGAACCCGGCGAACTCAGGTACATCCTCGGGGGCCAGCCGGGCGGCCCAGCGCTTGGGGGCCAGCGCCTCCTGGGTGAGCACCTCCTGGGCCCGTTGCTCGAGCTGGCTGCGACTCTCGGTGAGGCGGGCGTGGCCGAGCAGCTGGGGGACGTAGCGCAGCGAGAGGGCGACGGGCAGGAGCAGGACCAAGCTGACGATGTCGGACCAGCCCGACATGGACAAGGCGCCGGCCAGCGTGGCCAGGGCCAGGGCCACGTAGAGGATGGTGGCGTGGGCGTCCTTGAGCAGCACCGTCTTGGCCACCTGGGCCGCTTCGGAATGAGCACCGGAGCTGGCGTCGACGCGACGCGACACCCGCAGGAGGCGCCGGGCCGATCGCCCCCATACGGAGGCAGCCAGCACGGCAGCCACGGCGACGATCCCGAGGATCGGACGCTCGATCATGATCGGGGCCAGCGTATACCTGCTCGTCCCCACCGGGGCCCGGCGAGCACGGTGGGCGCCCCAGCCAGACGCCGCAAGCTGCTCACCGGCGACGGACCCGCAGCTTGACCGGGGTGTTCCCTAACTCGAAGTGCTCCCGGATGGTCCGCTCCAGGTAGCGCAGGTAGGGAGGGTCCAGCTCCCGGTTGGCGAAGAGGGTGAAGGTGGGCGGCTCGGTGGCCCCCTGGGTGGCGTAGAGCACCCGACCGACGGGCGAGGGATGGGCCACCTGGGCCGCCTGTACCACCTGGTTGAGCTCGCGGGTGGGCACCCGGCGCCGGTACGCCGTCACCGCCTGGGCGAGGGCGGGAACCAGCTTGTGGATGGCCTTGCCGGTCAGGGCGCTGCCCTTGATCACCGGGGAGGCGGCCAGGAAGTGGAGGCGGTCGGCCACCTGGGCCATCACGTCGGCCCGGGTCTCGGCGTCGAGGGTCTCCCACTTGTTCAACAGGATGACGGTCGGACATCCCGCCGCGTCGATGCGCTCGGCCAGGCGCTGGTCCTGATGCGTCACCCCCTCGTTGGCATCGATGACGAGCACGGCCAGGTCGGCGGCGTCGACGGCTTGGAGGGCCCGCACCAGGGAGTAGTACTCGGCCCCCTGGCCGATGCGCGACCGCCGGCGCATCCCGGCGGTGTCGACGAAGCGCAGCACGCCGTCGGGCGTCTCGACCTCGGTGTCGATGGAGTCGCGCGTCGTGCCCGGCAGGTCGTGGACCACGGCGCGCTCGTCGCCGATGAGGCGGTTGAACAACGTCGACTTGCCCACGTTGGGCCGGCCCACGATGGCCACGGCCGGGACCCGCTCCTCCTCGGCCGCCGGGTCGAGCTCGGGCTCGGCGGCCTCGGGAGGCAGGAGCTTGACCACCTCGTCGAGCAGGTCGCCGCTGCCCCTGCCGTGCAGCGCGCTCACCGGCCAGGGATCGCCCAGCCCGAGGCGGACGAACTCCCAGATGTCGGGCTCTCGAGTTGCGCCATCGACCTTGTTGGCCACCACCAGCACGGGGACGGCGCCCCCCCGGACCTGGTTGGCCACCCGAGTGTCCTCGGGGGTCGGACCCACGGTGACGTCGACCACCAGCAACACCACGTCGGCCCCCTGCCACGCCCGCTCGGCCTGGGCGCTGACCTGGGCGTCGAGGGCGCCGCCGCCCGTCGACCAGCCCCCGGTGTCGACCACCGTGAACGCCCGCCCGCACCACTCGGC
>JALZNY010000078.1 GCA_030857525.1 Actinomycetota bacterium | reverse complement strand
GGCCCGGGCCATTCTCCACCGTCCCGCCGTGCTGTTCCTGGACGAGCCCACCGCCGGGCTCGACCCCCAGAGTCGCCTGGCCCTGTGGGAGAGCGTCGGACGCCTGCACGACGAGGGCCAGACCATCCTCCTCACCACCCACTACATGGAGGAGGCCGACCGTCTCTGCGACCGGGTCGCCATCATGGATCACGGGCGTATCCTCGCGCTCGATACACCCGCCCGGCTCAAGCAGTCTGGGGGAGGGGGTGGAGGCGGGGCCGGAGCAATGAGAGCGTGGTTGACCAGGTGCCTCGAGTCCGTGGCCGACGGATCCCATCCTGATGGCGAAGCGGCTGAGCGACGAGCGCTGGCTCAAGGCGCCCTGATCGAAGCCGTCGATGCGGCCGAGAAGCTGGGCGTCCCCGTGGAGGGCCTGCACTCCGATGAGGTCACCCTGGAGACCGTGTTCATCAACCTCACCGGTCGGGAGCTGCGCGAGTGAAGGCTGCCGTTCCCTCCCCCTCCGTCCCTCAGGACGAGACCTTGCCCGATGAGGCGCCCGAGCACTGGGCGAACGCTTCGGGCACCTTCAGAGCCCTGCTTCATCGCGACCTGGTCGTGCTCGATCGCAGGCTGACCGAGTTCGTCCCCAACATCGTCCTTCAGCCGCTGCTCCTGGTGTTCGTCTTCACCTACGTGTTCCCCACCATTGGTCAAGCCGTGGGAGGCGAAGGTGGAGCCGCTCGGTTCTCGACCCTGCTGGTAGGGGGCCTGGTGGCCCAGTCCGTCATCTTCCAGGGCATCTTCCGGGTAGCCATGCCGCTCGCTCGCGAGCTCGACGTCACCCACGAGCTGGAGGATCGGGTACTGGCGCCGGCTGCGCTCTCGATGATCGGCGTGGAGAAGATCGTCTCCGGCGCTCTCCAGGCCCTGTTCGCAGGGATGATCGTGTTCCCGGTCGCCGCCTTCGTTCCCGCCACGCCGCTCTTCGTGAGCGTCGACTGGCCGGTGCTGTTGACCATCACCCCGCTGGCCTGCGTCACCTCGGCTGCTCTCGGGCTCAACCTGGGGACCCGGCTCGACCCTCGCTCGGTACCGATCCTGGCCGGCTTCATCGCCCTGCCTCTGGCCTTCTTCGGAGCCATCTTCTACTCCTGGCACGCGCTCGAGCCCATCCCCTGGCTCCAGGTCGCCGTGCTGGCCAACCCCTTGGTTTACTTGAGCGAGGGGTTCCGAGCCGCCTTGTCGACGGGGATCCCCACCATGCCCTTGCCGGTCATCTACGCCGTGCTCGGGAGCTTCACCGTCCTGCTCTCCATCACCGGGGTCAACGGCTTCAAGAAGCGGGTTCTCAGCTGAGGCCATCGATGCAAGGGCCGCTGGTAGTGCCCGACCTGCTCCGGGCCCGGGTCGAGGACGATCCCGAAGGCGTCGCCTTGGTGGTCCACGGAGGCGAGGCCCTCGACTATGCCGGTTGGGATCGCAGCTCCGACGCCGTGGCCCGGAGTCTGAAGCGCCAGGGCGTCGCCAAGGGCCATCGCGTAGGGCTGCTGTTCGACAACGCTCGTTGGACCCACTACGCCGTCGCCTACGTTGGGGTGCTCAAGATCGGGGCAGTGGCCGTTCCCCTCGCACCGCGCTTCACGAGCGCCGAGTTGGCCGGCGTGTTAGCCCTCTGCGAGGCCTCAGGTGTGGTAGCTGCTTCCGACCAGGTGGCCACCGTACCCTCGGGGCCATGGTGGGTGAGAGCCCTCGATGACCTCCCCGACGACGAGGGCCCCCCACCAGTACCGGCCCCCGGGGCCATGGTGAGCCCTGATGACCTGGCCGAGATCCTCTACACCTCGGGCACCACCGGGACGCCCAAGGGAGTGGCCTGCTCCCACGCCAATCTCATGTTCCATGAGTTACCTCCCGACGCAAGCGGGGCGTCGCCCACCGTCTCGTTCCTCCACGCCTTTCCGGTGGGCACCAACGCCGGCCAAGAGGTGCTCCGCCTCCCCCTGCGCCGTACCGGAAGGGTGGCCGTGGCCCTGCCCGTGTTCGACCCCGAGCAGCTTTGCCTGGCAGTGAACGAGCACCGGGTGACGCGCTTGCAGCTGGTGCCGGCCATGGCCCAGGTGATCCTCGACTCCGGGGCGCACCGCCGCCATGACCTGACCTCCATCGAGCGGCTCACGCTGTCATCGGCCCCCACCCCCCCAGCCCTGTTGTCGCGCCTGGCCGAGGCCTTCCCCGAGGCCACGTTGTGCAACGCCTACGCCCTCACCGAGTCGGGCACGGCGAGGACGCTGCTGGTCGGCTCCCAGGATCGGCCGGGATCGGTGGGTCGACCGGTGGGAAGGACCGAGGTGGCTGTGGTCGACGACGACGACCGGGACCTGCCCGCGGGCGTGACCGGCGAGATCTGGCTGCGGCACCCGGATGCCCCCCGGCGCGAGTACTACCGGGACCCGGAGGCGACGGCCGGTGCCTTGGCCCCCGGCGGGTGGCTACGTACCGGCGACCTCGGCCACCTCGACGAGGAAGGGTTCCTCTACCTCGACGACCGCAAGAAGGACATCATCATCTCTGGCGGTGCCAACATCTCGCCGGTGGAGGTGGAGAGCGTGCTCCTCGACCACCCGGCGGTGACCGACGCCGCCGTGGTCGGTGTCCCCCATCCCGTCCTCGGCCAAGACGTAAGCGCTGCCGTGGTACTGCGCTCACCCGCCACCGCACGCCAGCTCCAGGCCTTCGTCAGGACTCGCCTGAGCGAGCATAAGGTCCCCCACCGAGTGGTGGTGGTCGACGAGCTTCCCCGAAACGCCTCGGGCAAGGTGCTCAAGCGCGAGCTGCCGGCGATTATCACCGGAAAGAGCGACAGCGGCGACAAGGCCACTGCCGGCGCTTCGGAGGCTGCCGCCGCCCACCCCTCCTGGCTCACCCCCACCCAGGAGACCGTGCTGGCCCTCTGGCAGGAGGTGCTCGGACAAGGGGAGTTCGGGCCCCACGATGACTTCTTCGAGCTGGGGGGCCACTCCCTTGCTGCCGCCCAGGTCGCCGCCCGCTTGCAGGAGGCGTACGCCCTCGACCTGCCCGTCACCGTGGTGTTCGAGCACCCGACTGTCGCCGAACTGGCCGAGGTGGTGGAGGAGGCCCAGGAGTTTGCGATGAGCCAGGAGGCCGGGAGGCAGGAGGCCGGGAGCCGGGATCGTCAGAAGTAGATGAGGCGGTTGGCCCGCTCCACGACGTCGTCGAGGTCGTCGGTCCAGGCGCCGGTAGAGAGGTACTTCCAGCCGCTGTCGGCGATGAGGGCCACCATGACCCCGTCGTCGAGCTGCTCGGCGCCCTTGACGCAGGCAGCCACGGCCGAGCCCCCCGAGATCCCCGAGAAGATGCCGACGTCGGTCATGCGGCGCACCCATTCGATCGACTCCCGGGCCCGCACGATCATCTTGCGGTCGAGCAGCTCGGGACCGTCGTTGTCGGTGAACACCGGCGGAACGAACCCGTCGTCGAGGTTGCGCAGCCCATCGACCGTCTCCCCCGAGGGGGGCTCCACCGCCCACACCCGCACGGCGGGGTTGCGCTCCTTGAGGAAGCGGCCCACGCCCATGAGCGTGCCGGCGGTGCCCAGGCCGGCAACGAAATGGGTGGTCTCGGGGCAGTCCCGCCAGATCTCGGGACCGGTGCCCTCGTAGTGGGCCTTGGGGTTGGCCGGGTTGGCGTACTGGTAGGGGAAGAACCAGTCGGGGTGCTCGGCGGCCAGGGCCCGAGCCACCCGCAACGCGCCGTTCGACCCTTCGGCACCCGACGAGGGGATGATCTCAGCCCCCCACACCTCGAGCATCTGGCGTCGCTCCACCGAGACGTTCTCGGGCAGCACGACGGTGAGGTGGTAGCCCCGAGCCCGACAGATCATGGCCAGGGCGATGCCGGTGTTGCCCGAGGACGATTCCAACACGACCGAGCCGGGCCCGAGCCGGCCCTCCTTCTCGGCCTCCTCGATCATGGCCTTGGCCGCCCGATCCTTGACCGATCCGCCGGGGTTCTGGCCTTCGAGCTTGGCCAGGATGCGCACCGCCGGCTTGGGGCTGAGGGTCGAGATGTCGACCAGCGGCGTGTTGCCGATCAGGTCGAGGACCGAGTCGTAGACGGGCACGGAGCCCGTGCCTCAGCTCGCCCCGCCGGCCACGGCAGGCACGATGGAGAGCTTGGCCCCGGACTCGACGGGGGTGTCGAGGCCGCCGAGGTAGCGCACGTCCTCGTCGTCGAGATACACGTTCACGAACCGGTGCAGGCCGCCGTCGGGAGCCTTGAGGTGGCTGGAGGTGCCCGGAAACTGGCGCACCACGTCGTCGACCACCTCTCCGACGGTGCCGCCCTCGGCCGAGATCTCCGAGAGACCGCCGGCGTGGGTGCGCAGGATGGTGGGAAGGCGAACGCTGACCGACACGGGATCCCTCACCTCATGATGTTCGGACGAGTTGCTGGGCTTCGCAAGATGCTGGCGCAGCGAATGTTGACTGAACCGCTAGAGATTCTACCCACCCAGAGCTATCGTTCGGACAGGACGACCGGCTCCTCGACCACGACACCGTCGTCGATGCGGTACGAGCGGGCCTCCGGCTCGGGGTGGCGCAGGGACACGATGAGGAAGTGCCAGGAGCCCAGCAGGGCGGCCCGCTCCACGTCGGTGGGCGACGGGTAGGGGTCGGTGTGGGTGTGGGAGTGCATGACCCCGAGGATCTCGGCACCCTCGCCCTCGTCGTCGAGGGCTCGCTCCACCCGCAGCAGGTCCCGGCCGTCGATGGCGTAGGTGCGGGCCGAGTGGTCGGCGTTGGGGCAAGGCCAGAATCGCTCCACCGGGCCCTCGGGCCAGCCGCTCAAGAGCCCGCATGCCTCCTCGGGCAGGCAGGCGAAGCTATGCGCCACCATCTCGAGCCACTGCCGGCGCTGGAGGTGGAGCACGGGCTGGAGGGTAGCCTCGCCCGGTGGTGGCGAAAGGACCGGCTGACGGCCGTCAGATCGTGGCCAGCAACCGCAGGGCCCGCTACGACTTCGACATCCTCGACACCTACGAGGCCGGCCTTGTGCTCCAGGGCAGCGAGGTCAAGTCGCTGCGCTCGGCCAAGGCCCAGCTGGCCGACAGCTACGCCTACGTCAGCGGCGGTGAGGCGTGGTTGAAGGGCGTGCACATCGCCCCCTATTCCCACTCCTCGGGCTTCAGCGGTCACGAGACCGAGCGGGAGCGCAAGCTGCTGTTGCACCGGGGCCAGATCGACGCCATCCGCCACCGCATGGAGACCGACCATCTCACGCTGGTCCCGCTGTCGCTGTACTTCCTCGACGGCCGGGCCAAGGTCGAGATCGCCCTGGCCAGAGGGCGCAAGCGCCACGACAAGCGCCACGCCATCGCCGCCCGAGACGCCAGCCGCGACGTCGACCGGGCCCTGGCCGGACGCAGGCGACGCTGAGGGTCCGACGGACCGGTTGTCACGGTAGGATGCAGTTCCCCATAGGGGGGTGATCGGTTTCGACTTCGGTAGTCGAGGCCAGTGAAGCGAGCCGTGGTCCCCGGATCCACGTTAAAGAGTCGGGAACAAAAAATATATGCCGACGACAACGTCGACCTCGCTCTCGCTGCGTAAAGCAGCCTGAGCGACGTCCTCCCGCTCCCAGCCCTGCGGAGCGGAACCGGGCGTCATCTAGCGGGGCTTACCTTCCGGAAGCGTCAGCGGATCGGGAGGGACATCTAGCTGACTACGGCGGTCGCCGAGTGCCGGTGACGTGCGACCGCCCGACAATCCTCCACCGGCTGCGCTCGGAGAAGCCTGGTTGAGAAGCTGAAGGACGCGGGTTCGATTCCCGCCACCTCCACGAAGGGATGTTCACGAAATGAACGTCCTAGTGTTCACGAAACTCCCGCTGGCCCCCTGCCGGCGGGGGTTTTGCGCTGTACCAGGGTGTTGAGTGCGTCTCGTCACGCCTGCGCCCGGCGCAGGTCAGGCGGCAGCGTCGGGGCGGCTCCCGCCGAGGCGAGCAGGAGCCCCGTTCCCTCCGACCACGTCCCCGCTGGTGTTCAGTCTGGAGGTTTTGGCGTGCCGCGATCAGCGGCCAGGAGCTGGCCCCAGGTGCCCTGGCGGCGCTTCGGCCGCGTCGCCGCCGGGGCGGGTCCCTGGTTCCCGTCCGGCCCCTCCGGGCCTGGCCGGCGGTGCTTCGCACGGAACGCTCGGACGCGGTCGAGGTTGAACCCGGCCACGGTGAAGGCGAGCAGGACGGTGGTCTTCGTCTGGCTGAGGACTCGGGCGAAGCCGCGGCCGAGGTCGACGAAGGCGCCCTTGATGGCAGCGTTGACGGACTCGACGACCTGGCGGCGTCCCATGGAGATCCGCCAGGCGGTGGTGCCGGGCAGGAGCCGCTGCCACAGCGGGAGCGCCGCCGGCTGCACGGTCAGGATGCCGGTGCAGCAGCGGTCGGTCTCGAGGATCTCGAGGGGCGCGGTCCGGGACCGACGCATCGTTGCCGGGATCTGGCGGCTGCGGAGCAGCCC
>JALZNY010000429.1 GCA_030857525.1 Actinomycetota bacterium | reverse complement strand
CCCGGGTCCCGGTCGCTCACCTGGCCCTGGTGCGGGCCAGCGTCAGCGACGCCGTGGCCGATCTGGCCCGCAGCCTGCCCGGGGCGGGGCCCACCAGCTTCCGGCGCCTCACCGAGGGCATGGCCGAGCGCCTGGAGGTGGTGGTGCGCTTCCTCGCTCTGTTGGAGCTGTGCAAGGAGGGCCTGGTCCGCCTCGACCAAGCGCGACGCTTCGGCGACATCACCGTGGTGTGGATCGGCGGATCGGACCCAGCGGGCCTAGCAGATCTCACAGTGCTCGTGGGCGCCGGCACCGGTGCTGGCCTTGACGGGGACGACGGGTGAGTCTGATCGACGAGGGCCAGGATGGCGGCGGAGTCCTCGACGTCGACGAGGTCGGCCGGGCTCTGGAGGCCATCCTCATGGTGGCCGAGGACCCGGTCCCCACCCAGCTCCTGGCCCAGATCCTCGAGGTTGCGCCCGAGGTGGTCGAGCGCCGTTGCACCGAGCTCGGGTCCGAATGTGTGGCCGACCGGCGAGGCTTCGTCCTGGCCCGGGTGGCCGGCGGCTGGCGCTTCGCCTCGGCGCCCGAGCTGCACGCCTACGTCGAGCGCTTCGTGCTCGAGGGCCAGTCGAGCCGGCTGTCGAGCGCCGCCCTGGAGACCCTGGCGATCGTGGCCTATCGTCAGCCCGTCTCCCGGGCTCAGGTGGCCGCCGTGCGGGGGGTCAACGTCGATGGTGTGATGCGCACCCTTGCTGTCCGGGGCTACGTCGAGGAGGTCGCCCGTGATCCGGGGCCGGGACTGGCGGCGCTGTTCGGCACCACCACTACGTTCCTCGAGAAGCTGGGTGTCGACTCGCTGGCCGACCTACCGCCCCTCGGTGACTTCGTTCCCGACGCGGCCACGGTGGAGGCGTTCGAGCAGGGCCTGCGACCGCCGCCGGCGCCCTGCGAGCGGTGAGCGACCTCGACACCAGCGGCGAGCGCCTGCAGAAGGTCTTGTCCCGAGCGGGCTTCGGTAGCCGGCGGGTCTGCGACGACCTCATCGCCGCCGGCCGGGTCACTGTCAACGGGGAGCTGGCCATCCTCGGCCGTCGCGTCGACCCCGAGCACGACGAGGTGGCGGTCGACGGGGTCAAGGCGTCGGTGGGGGCGGGCCTGGTCCACTACCTGTTGAACAAGCCCGCCGGAGTGCTGTCGACCTCGTCCGATCCCCAGGGGCGGCCAATGGTGATCGACCTGGTCCCGGCCGAGCCGAGGGTGTTCTCCGTGGGCCGGCTCGACCTGGAGACCGAGGGCCTGATCGTGATGACCAACGACGGTGCATTGACGCAGCGCGTCACCCACCCCTCCCATGGCGTGGAGAAGGCGTACCTGGTCCAGGTCGAGGGCACCCCGTCGCCCGCGGCGGTGCGGGCGCTGCGCGAAGGGGTGGAGCTCGAGGACGGCATGACCGCCCCGGCCCGAGCATCGTTGACACCGCCCAACCTCATCCGCCTCGTCATCCACGAGGGACGCAACCGTCAGATCCGGCGCATGTGCGAAGCCATCGGGCACCCCGTGCTGCGCCTGGCCCGGTTCCGCATCGGTCCCATCTCCGACGCCACGTTGGCCCCGGGCCAATGGCGCCTGCTCGAGCCGGCTGAGGTGCGGGCCCTCGAGGAGGCGGCCGCCGAACCTCGGGACGACCCCCGGTAGCATCGGTCCGGTGCTGAGAGCCCTGCGCGGCGCCACGACCATCGACGAGGACACCCCTGAACACGTCCGGGTGCGGGTGGTGGCCCTGCTCGAGGAGATGTTCTCCCGCAACCGGATCGATCACGACCAGCTCGTCAGCTTGCTGTTCACGGCCACCGACGACGTGCATTCGGCGTTCCCGGCCACCGCCGCACGCACCATCGGGTTGGGCGACGTCCCCATGCTGTGCGCCCGGGAGCTCGACATCGTGGGGGCGACGTCGCGTTGCATCCGGGTGCTGGCCCACCTCGACACCAGCCTCGAGCGCGACCAGCTCCGCCATGTCTACCTGGAGGGGGCGGCCGGGCTGCGCGACGACCTGCCCGGATGACGCCGTGGTCGCGGGGGTGGCGGTGAGCGGGTCGCGGCGAGCCGTGGTGGTGGGTACGGGCCTGATCGGTGGGTCGATCGG
>JALZNY010000428.1 GCA_030857525.1 Actinomycetota bacterium | reverse complement strand
TGCGGCAGTGGCAGGAGATGTTCTACGACGAGCGCTACTCCGAGGTGTACCTGTCGCCCGACCTGCCCGACTACGTGAAGTGGGCCGAGGCCATGGGATGCATCGGTCTGCGGGCCGAGACCCCCGAGGACATCCAGCCGGTGATCGACAAGGCCAACGAGATCGACGACCGCCCGGTGGTGATCGACTTCCGTACCGACAGCCGGGAGAAGGTCTACCCGATGGTCCCTTCGGGCCAGGCCAACGACGCCATCGTGGTCCCACCCTTCCAAGAAGGTCGTCACGGCGAGGGCGGGCACTGATGGCCACACCGATGGTCAAGCACCACATCCTGTCGGTGCTGGTCGAGAACAAGGCCGGGGTCCTGGCCCGGGTGGCCAGCCTCTTCGCCCGCCGGGCCTTCAACATCTTCTCCCTGGCCGTGGCCCCCACCGACGACGAGCGCTTCAGTCGTCTCACCATCGTCGTCGACGTGGAGGCCACGCCCATCGAGCAGATCACCAAGCAGCTCGACAAGTTGATCAACGTGTTGCAGATCGACGAGCTCGACCCCGCCGATTCGGTGGAGCGAGAGTTGTTGCTGGCCACCGTGCAGGCTGGCCCCGCCGAACGCAGCCAGGTCATCGAGGTCGTGCAAATCTTCGAGGGCCGCATCCTGGCCGTGGGCCACGACGTCATCACTGTCTCCCTCGAGGGCGCACCGGGGAAGGTCGACGACTTCGAGGAGCTCCTCCGCCCCTATGGGATCGTGGAGCTCCAGCGCACCGGACGGGTCGCCCTTCCCAAGCTGCAGCGTCGCCCCCAGCCCCGTGCCGTTCGGGCCGGCTAGCCCAGAGCACCAACCAACTAACCAATTCTGATCCCTGGATCGGGTGCTATCACACCGGATTCAGGGATCAGAACGAGAAAGATCGAGAGGAAAAGCACATGGCAGCGACGGTGTACTACGACAAGGATGCCGACCCCGGGCTCATCCGGGCCCGGAAGGTGGCGGTGATCGGCTACGGCTCCCAGGGCCACGCCCACGCCCTGAACCTGGCCGACGCCGGGGTCGACGTGCGGGTGGGCCTGCGGGAGGGCTCGTCGTCCAAAGCCAAGGCCGAGGCCGCCGGGCTGCGGGTCACGACCGTGGCCCAGGCTGCCGCCGAGGCCGACCTGGTGATGCTGCTGCTGCCCGACACCGAGCAGCGGGCTGTCTACGAGGAGTCGATCGAGCCCAACCTCGCCCCCGGCGACGCCCTTTTCTTCGCCCACGGCTTCAACATCCGCTTCGACCAGATCACCCCGCCCGACGGGGTCGACGTGGGCATGGTCGCCCCCAAGGGTCCGGGACATCTGGTGCGGCGCACCTACGAGACCGGCGGCGGCGTTCCCTGCCTGATCGCCGTGGCCCAGGACGCCTCGGGCAAGGCCAAGGAGCTGGCCCTGTCCTACGCCCAGGCCATCGGCGGGGCCCGGGCCGGCGTGCTCGAGACCACCTTCGACGAGGAGACCGAGACCGACCTCTTCGGTGAGCAGGTGGTGCTGTGCGGTGGCCTCACCGCCCTGGTCCAGGCCGGCTTCGAGACGCTGGTGGAGGCCGGCTACCAGCCCGAGTCGGCCTACTTCGAGTGCCTGCACGAGCTCAAGCTGATCGTCGACCTCATGTACGAGCAGGGCATCACGGGCATGCGCTACTCCATCTCCGACACCGCCGAGTACGGCGACCTCACCCGGGGCCCCCGCATCGTGGGGCCCGAGACCAAGGCCGAGATGCGGCGCATCCTCGACGAGATCCGCGACGGCACGTTCGCCCGGGAGTGGATCGCCGAGAGCCGGGGCGGCCGCCAGCACTTCAACGAGCTGCGCGAGCAGGGGGCCAGCCACCAGATCGAGCAGGTGGGGGAGGAGCTGCGGGCCATGATGCCCTTCGTCTCCGCCGGGCGTCAGCGGGTCCAGGACGCCTCCGGGGGCTGATCGGGCACCGGTGCCACGCTTCGGCTGTCAATCGCCGGCGATGAAGTAGATCCAGTCGCCCTCCGCCGTGATGCCCACTCGGTAACCGAGGTAGCCGCTGTCGCCTAGGCGCATGTCGGCCAGCTCTTCCTCCGTGTAGAGACCGGCCTCGGACACGGCCGACCAGTCACCGTCGGTC
>JALZNY010000427.1 GCA_030857525.1 Actinomycetota bacterium | reverse complement strand
CTTCGATGCCGGGGTCGACCTTGGTGGCGAGGTCGACGAGCACGGCGTCCTGCATCGAGGCGGTGATGCACAGGTGCGGGGAGAAGGCGTCGACCGCCCAGCGGACGATCTTGGAGGCGGGCCACGACTCGAACTGTTCGTTCAGGTCGGCGAGCTCGTCGTCGGTGTAGTGGACGATGGTGGCGAGAGGGGCTGGTTCGAGGTGCATCAGGGGCCTCAGGTCGCGCACTCGGAGGCGCCGGTGACGGCCTCGTAGGGGCCGGTCTCGTCGTAGTCGACGTAGTAGTCGGCGCGGTCCTCGTAGGCGGGGAAGGTGCCGAGGTCGGTGAGCCCGGCGGCCACCTCGCTGGCGCCGCCGACCCGTTCGAGCCAGGTCCGGAAGGTCTCCCCGGCGCCCCGCTCGTCGGCGTAGCGACGGATCACCCGCACCGCCGCCTCGGGGGCGGCCTTGGCCGGGAGGCGCAAGGCCTTCTGGCCGAAGTGGATCTGCTCCTCGCCGACGTAGCCGCCCAGCAACAGCTGGTAGCCGGGGGCGCTGCGGCCGTTGGCGCGCCGCTCGGCGCCGAAGAAGCCCACATCGGCGGTGTGGTGCTGGCCGCAGCTGTTGGTGCAGCCGGAGATGTTGGTGCGCACCCCGCCGACGTCGGCCAGGCCGGCTTCCTCGAGGGCCTCGCCGATGGCGTCGGCCAGGCCGCGACTCTGGGTGACGGCGAGGTTGCAGGTGTCGGCGCCCGGGCACGCCACCACGTCGCGGGCCAGCTCGGCGCCGGGCTCGGCCATGGCGATGGCGGCGAGGCGCTCGTGGAGGACGGGCAGCTGCTCCTCTCCGAGACCGCGGTAGACCAGGTTCTGGCGGTTGGTCACCCGGACCTCGGCGGTGAGCTCACGGCTGATGGCGGCGAGGGCCCGGAACTGGTCCGACGTGACGTCACCCAACCGGCTCCAGGCGTAGGCCGACACGGTGCCCTTGGCCACGCCGCGCACGACGTTGGCCTGCTCCCAGCGGTCGTAGGGCTTGGTGCCCCTGATCGACACCATGGCGCTCGTGCCTTGGCCCATGGGGCTGACCTCGCCCACCTCGGTGCGCCCGGCGGGGGCGTCGCCGAGGAGCTCGACGAGCTCGGGCACGCCGCCCGGCCACGTGGCCGAGGCGACGAGGAAGGCGCGCTCCTTGAGGATGCGGGCCTGGACATCGTCCCAGCCGAGGGTGTCGACGAGCCACTTCATGCGGGCCCGCAGCTTGTTGTCGCGGTTGCCGTGGTTGGCGAACACCCGCAGGCACGCCTCGAGGGTGGCCATGAGGTCGGCCCGGGCGGTGAACGGCTCGAGGGCCAGGGCGGGGTGGGGGTTGGCGCCCAGTCCGCCGGCGACGAACACCCGGAACCCGGCCTCGGTCGTGGCGTCATCGAGCTTGCGGGTGACGCCGATGACACCGACGTCGTTGAACATGGCCTGGCCGCAGTCGGTGGCGCAGCCCGAGAAGTTGATCTTGAACTTGCGGGGGAGGCGCTGCGACAGCGGGTTGCGCAGGAACCAGCGATGCGTCGCCTCCGCCCAGGATGAGATGTCGAGCTGCTCGTAGGGGCAGGCGCCGGCGAGGTGGCAGCCCTGGACGTTGCGGACGGTGTCGCCACACGCCTCCCGGCTGGTGAGGCCCACCTCCGCCAACTCCCGGAGGAGGGCGGGGATGCGCTCGAGCTGGACGAAGTGGAACTGGATGTTCTGGCGGGTGGTGATGTGGCCCCAGCCCCGCGAGTACACCTCCGCGATCGAGCCCAGCTTCTCCAGCTGCTCGGGTGAGACCGCCCCGTACGGGAGCTTCACCCGCACCATCTGGTTGTGGCCCCCCTGGCGCTGGCCGTAGATGCCGTTGTTGAGACGGAAGACGCGGAACGCATCCTCGGCGAGGTCGCCGCTCAGGTAACGGCCGAGCTGCACCTCGAACTTCTCGATGTCCGCCCGTTGCGCCGCGTCGAGAGACGAGACGTCGGGAGCAGCGGTCTCGGTTGCGATGTCCTGCACGGCCACGAGGCCCCCTGGATTCCTGATCGGTCCGGTCGGGATTCAGCGTAACGGAAACCCGAGTCGATCAGTCAACATTCTCACGGGGGGCTCCGCCCCCCGTGTCCCCCCCGTACCC
>JALZNY010000426.1 GCA_030857525.1 Actinomycetota bacterium | reverse complement strand
GCCCTGTACCCCCGACTGGTGGCTATGGCCTTCGACGAGGAGGCGGCCCGGGTGGCGGGCGTGCCTACCGACCGGATCATCCTGGCCCTCACCTTGATGGTGGCCCTGGTGGTGGTGGGCGGCATGTCGTCGATCGGGTTGCTGTTGATCTCAGCCATGATGGTCGTGCCCGTGGCTGCCGCCGCTCAGTTGGCCTCAAGCTACCGAGGAGCGCTCGCACTGGCCTCGGGCATCGGGGCGGCCAGCGCCGTGGTCGGGCTGCTGGGCGCCCACTACCAGGATTACGCCCCGGGCTCGGCCATCGTCCTGGTGGCCATCGCCTGCTACATCGCGGCCACGGCGTGGCGGACGGTGACCCGACAGGCGCGGGCCTGACCCGGCTGTCACCGGATCAGGCCACGCCCTTGGGTGTCAGTGCTCGTCCCAGTGGCCGGAGTGAGCGGCGTGGCGGTGACCGTCGTGCAGGTAGTCGACGTGGTCGTCGTGGTCCACGGTCTCGTGCCCGCACCCGTCGCCGTGGGCGTGGTCATGGTCGTCGTGGATCTGGTGGTCGTTCATCGGTGGTCAGCCTCCTGGGCGTGGTTGATGGCGTCCCCCACGATGTGGGCGACGTGCTCGTCGGTGAGCGAGTAGACGATCTCCCGGCCTCGCCGCTCGGTGGCGACGAGGCGGGCCTGGCGCAGCACCCGCAGGTGCTGGGAGACCAGCGGTTGGGAGACCTGGACGGCCTCCACCAGCTCGTGCACGCAGCGTGCACCACGGCCGAGCTCGACGACCATGGCCAACCGCAAGGGGTTGGCCAGGGCCTTCAGGAGCTCGCTGGCCGGACCGAGGCCCGCATTAACCGGTGGCATCGACCCCAGACTAGTGCAACTATGCGAATGTTACTACTTGTTTCTCGTCGACCTGGTTACCGCCCACCTGGATCCCGGCCTTGTCCTCGAGGCCGGGGACTGGCACCTGGAGGACCAGGACGGCGGTGTCGTCGTGGCGGTGTCCGTCCCGGAACCTCTCCACAGTGGATTCGACGTGTCGGGCCTTGTCGACCGCGCCGAAGCCCTTGGCCTGGGCTACGGCTTCCATGAGCCCCTCGGAGCCGAACTCCAGTCCGTCCTGGCGGGCCTCGGTCACGCCGTCGGTGTAGAGCACCAGGGCGTCGCCGGGTCCCAACGACAGCTTGTGGTCGCGCAAGGTTGGGTTGGGGAACAGCCCGAGGGCCATGCCCGGCGCCTCTATCAGCCTCACGGTCCCGTCAGCGCGCTGCACCAAGGGGGGGAGGTGGCCGCCCGAGCACAGGGCCACGTCCATCTGGCCGGTGCCCGGGCGCGGGCGGACGTTGGCGTAGGCGACGGTGATGAACCGCTCGTCGTCGGCCTCCCTGTTGTGCAAGAGGGCGTCGTTGAGCATCCGCAACACCCGGCTCGGTACCCGGGTCCGCATGGCCGCCGCCCGCACCGTGTAACGAGCCAGCCCGGTGAGGGTGGCCGCCAACGGACCCTTGCCGCTCACGTCGCCCATCACCACACCCCAGCTCGACCGGTTCGACTGGAACACGTCGTAGAAGTCGCCCACCACCTCCTCCCCCAAGGTGGCGGGGAGGTAGCGGGCGGCGAGCTCGAGACCGGGCACCTCGGGCAGGTGCGGGGGGAGCAGGCTCTGCTGAAGCGTCCGGGCCAGGGAGGCGAAGCGCTCGGTCGAGGCCAGGAGCATGCGGCTCAGCTCGGCCGACTCCGCCGCCGACAGGGCCGCCTGGGTGGCGGTGGCTTCGGCGATGCGTCGTGCCTCCTGCTCGGCGGTGAGCGCCGCTCGTAGGGCGATGTTGGCCGAGACCGCATCAGCGAGGGTCTCGAGCACGGTGATGTCGTGCGACGACCAGGACCGGGGCACGGTGTCGACCACGCACAGGGTGCCCAGCACCTCGCCGCCGGGGGCGGTGACGGGGTAGCCGGCCCAGGCGGCGACGCCCATGGTCTCGACGGCGGGGTTGGCGGCGGTGCGACGATCGCGCCGGGCGTCGTCGACGATCAGGGGCCGGCTGGATTCGATCACGTACTGGCAGAACGAGCTGGTCAGAGGTATCTCCCGCCCTGCCTCGTCGGACAGCCCGATGCAGCTCTTGAACCACGACCGGCGGTCGTCG
>JALZNY010000077.1 GCA_030857525.1 Actinomycetota bacterium | reverse complement strand
GCTACTTCGCGGTCAAGCTCCCGCACCGATGGTGGCTGTGGGGCATCGACATCCAGTTCGGTGCCTACCTCGACGAGGCCCAGCTGCGCTACTTCCACGAGGTGGCCTCCGAGCAGGTGGAACCCGGCGACCGCATCATCTTGTGCCTGGCCAAGGAGGTCGCGAGCGGCCGCAGCAACGCCGAGACCTACTCCGATCGCAACCTCGAGTACATCGAGCGCCAGGTCATCGAGCCCACCGGGGCCCGGGTGGTGCTCTACCTGCAGAGCGGACGCCACCACTACTGCCGCTACGAGGAGGAAGGGGGCGCCCGTCACCACGTGACCTCAGGAGGGGGCGGAGCATTCCTGCACCCCACCCACCAACTACCGGATCACCGCGAGCTGCCGGGCGATGACAATACGGTCCGCCGCTTGCATCGGGTGGCCACCTATCCGTCGGCCACCGTCTCCCGCCGCTTGCGCAAACGGGTCTGGCTGCTGCCCATCTACAACCTCCCCCTGGCCGCCGTCTTCGGCGTCGTCCAGGTGCTGCTGGCGTTCATGATGGGGCTCCACCTCGAGGATGCCCATCGCTCACTCGGACTGGGCGACCTGGGGATGATGGTGTGGGCCAGTCCCACCGCCTTCTTGTTGATCCTGCTCATGGTGCTCACGCTCGGAGCCATGGTCCGTTTGGCCCACGAGGCCAGCGGACTCGTTCGGGTGGTGCTCGGCGTGGTGCACTCGTCGCTGCAGCTCGCCAGCGTGGCCGCCGTCATGGTGGCCTCGTCACGGCTGTCGTCGTCGCTCGACCTGGGCGTGCCCTCCATCGTGGTCTTCCTGGGCTTTGCCGCCTTGCTGGGTGGATTGGGGGGGACGCTGGGGATGGCGGGTTATCTGTGGGTAACCAACTGCCTGGGCTTCCACGGCAACGAGACCTATGCCCCGCTGCACCACGCCGACCTCAAGCACTTCGTGCGCCTGCGCATCGGCGACGACGGCAACCTCACGCTGTACCCCGTGGGCATCGACCGGGTCGGTCAGCGTTGGCGGCTCTGCCCCGACGCCGCCCCTGAGGCCCCCTGGTTCGAGTCCGAGGACGGCCCCCTCGAACCCCACCTCATCGAGGGACCCGTCCGCATCACCGGGGGATGATGGAGATGCCCCCGGAGCGTTCGAGCACGGCGAACTTCACCTGGTCGAGGCTCTCCAGGCCCTGCTTGGTCCGGGCGGCCTCGAGGATGTCGGCCTCGTCGATGCGGGCTCGGCGCAGGTGGTGGCGCAGCGGTTCACCGTCGGCGAAGATCACCACCGGGTTGCCCTCGACCACCCGCTCCAGGCGGGGGGCCCGCTGCTTGAGGAGGCCGAGGGCAACGTCGAGGCCACCCAACAGGGCTTGCTGGGGGAGGACTCCTCGATCACCAACGCCCTGCTCGTCATCACCACCCTGATCGGCATCGACGTTGCCCTCGAGGAGCACGAACTCGAAGGGGGTGACCTCGGCCAGCGTTCGCTTCCCGGCCAGGCTCTGGAGGAGCTCATCGCTCAGCCACAGGTCGATCTGTCCCTCAGTGGCTGCCTCGGGGGCGACCTGAATGTCGAAGGAGCTGGGCCCGCCGTCGCGGCCGAAGCGGGAGTAGTCGACCACCAGGGCGCCGTCGGCGCTGGTCACGCTCGACCAGCTCAGCGGGCTGGTGGCCAGGTCCTCCTGTTCCAGCTGGTGGAGGGGGCTGGAGTCGGCCACGCCGTGGACGCTAGGTCAGCACTGTCGCCACGTTGGGGACCCTCAGCCGGCTGGCTACGCCGCTCGGCGGTAGCGGCGGACGGCCAGGGGTGCGAACACGGCCAGGATGCCCACGGTCCAGGCCAGGGCCTGGAGCACGGCGGAGGTGGTCGGCCCCCCGAGCATGAGGGCTCGTACGGCGTCGACGGTGACCGAGACGGGCTGGTTGTCGGCGAAGGGCTGGAGCCAGCCCGGCATCGACTCGACGGGCACGAAGGCCGAAGAGGCGAACACCAGGGGAAACAGGGTGGGAAAGGCCATGGCCTGGGCCGTCTCGGCGTTGGGCGCACCCAGCCCGACCAGGGCGAAGATCCACGACAGCGCGTAGCCGAAGGCCAGGATCAGGAGGATGCCGGCCACGAGGCCCAGGAGGCCGGTGCTCACCCGGAAGCCGACCAGGAACCCCACCACCGTCATCAACATCACCACGAAGACGTTGCGCACGAGGTCGGCGCAGGTGCGTCCGGCCAGCACCGAGGAGCGGGCCATGGGCAGGGAGCGGAAGCGTTCTATGAGTCCCTTGCCCAGGTCGTCGGCCAGACCGACGCCGGTGCCCACAGCGCCGAAGGCCACGGTCTGCACGAAGATGCCGGGCATGAGGAAGTTGACGTAGGACTCCCCCGGCACCTGGATGGCCCCGCCGAAGACGTAGCGGAAGATCAGCACCGACATGATGGGCTGGATGGTGGAGAACACCACGAGCTGGGGCAGGCGGACGTAGGCGAGCAGGTTGCGTCCGGTCAGGGCGGCGGCATCGGACACCGCCCAGCGCAGGCGGGTGGGCCAGGTCTTGGGGACCGACGTCGGCCTGGTGGTGGCGGGGGCGGTCTGTGCGGCGGCGGTCATCGGTTGCTCCTTCCGGAGAGGACGGACTCGGTCGGGCTCTGGCCGTCGGGCCGGGCGCCGTCGGCGCCGTCGGCTCTGGCTTGGGCGGGGGTGGCACGACGACCGGTGAGGGCCAGGAACACGTCGTCGAGGCTCGGCTCGCGTAGGGCAACCGAGGCCAGGGCCAGCCCGGCCCGATCGATGGCTCGCAACGCCTCGATCAGCGACTGGGGGCCGTCGTCGACCGGAACCTCCAGGTTGGTCCCCTCGACGAGCACGGGGGCGGCGGCGAGGCCGGCGACGACCTCAGCGGCCCGGGAGGCGGACTCGGGTTCGTGAAACGACAGCTCGAGCACGGTGGTCGACATCTGGGACTTGAGCTCGGCCGGGGTCCCTTCGGCGATGACCCGACCGCCGTCGACCACGGCGATGCGCTCGGCCAGGCGGTCGGCCTCCTCCAGGTACTGGGTGGTCAGCAGGAGGGTCGTGCCCCCGCCCACCAGCTCCTCGATGATGCTCCACAGCTCACGACGGCTGTGAGGGTCGAGGCCGGTGGTCGGCTCGTCGAGGAACAGCACCGGGGGCCGGTGGACCAGGGCGGCGGCGAGGTCGAGGCGGCGCCGCATGCCTCCTGAGTAGGTGCGGGTGGGGCGGTGGCCGGCGTCGGTCAGGTCGAAGCGCTCGAGCAGCTCGTCGGCTCGCTGGGTGATGGCGGTACGGGACAGGTGGGTGAGGCGCCCGATGAGGCGCAGGTTCTCCCGGCCGGTGAGGTTCTCGTCCACCGCTGCGTACTGACCAGCCAGCCCGATGAGGGAGCGGACCTCCTCGGCCTGTTCCACCACGTCGAGTCCGAGCACGCGGGCATGGCCGGCGTCGGGGCGGGTCAGCGTGGCCAGGACCTTGACCGCAGTGGTCTTGCCCGCTCCGTTGGGTCCCAGGAGCCCGTAGACGGTGCCGGGGGCCACAGCCAGGTCGAGCCCGTCGAGGGCCTTTACGTCACCGAAGCTCTTGGCGACGTGGTCGAGGACGATGGCGGCGTCCGTCATGGCGGTGTCGGTCATGATGGCGACCCTACGAAGTCCGTTGAGTGTTGTCAACCTTTTACTGTTCTGAAAGGTTGGGCAGCACCTACGATAGTTGATGTGGCCAGCGACCCGGGAAGCGAGGCGTGGGGGTGCATCGCTCAGCTGTTCAAGAGCAGCGAGAACGAGCGGCGCTTCGTTGCCATCGCCGAAGCGCTCGGGTTGACCCCCAGGATGCTCGGCGGGCTCTTGTGCCTGGTGCCCGAGGAGGCCAAGCCCATGCGGGCCATGGTGGAGGAGTGGCACTGCGATCCGTCGTGGGTGACCACCATCGTCGACGAGCTCGAACAGCGGGGGATGGTCGATCGCCGAGTGGATACCGTCGATCGTCGGGCCAAATCGGTGAGCCTCACCGAGGTAGGGGCGAAGTCGCGCCAGGAGGCCCTGGACTTGTTGTCGGTGCCCCCACCCGGGATCGCCGCCTTGTCTCGTGCTGAGCAGCGCACGCTGCGCGACCTCCTGCGCAAGGCCACGGCCGACCTGCCTCCCCTGCGGTAGTGCTGACGCCGTACGCTCGACGCCATGCGCTGTCCCGTCGACGAAGAGGTCCTACAGATATCGGAGCGGCAGGGGGTCGAGATCGACGGGATCGGGATCAGGACGACGACCGCCGGCCTCACGGCAAGAAGAAGAAAAAGTCGTCGTTCCTGAGCGAGATCTTCGAGATGGGCGGTTGAGGGCCGCACGCTGGTGCTCGCCGTCTCCTGGTTGAGCAGGACCAGGAGCGGGTAGCGCCGCTCCGTGTCCCGGCTGCGCATCCTGACCTGGCACGTCCACGGCAGCTACCTGGCCTCGTTGGCGCAGGTGCCCCATGACTGGTACCTCCCCGTCAAGGCGGGCCGGCCCGAGGGCTACGGCGGGAAGGGCTCGCTCACGGCGGGCAACCTCCACGAGGTGCCGGCCGAGGAGGTGGCCGACCTCGAGGTCGACGTGGTCCTCACCCAGTCGCCCCGCAACTGGGCCATTGATCGCCATGAGGTCCTGTCGCCAGCTCAGCTGGCCGGGCCCCGCATCCACCTGGAGCACGACCCGCCTCAGGAACACCCGACCAACACCCGTCACCCGGTGGACGACCCCGAGGCCCTGGTCGTGCACGTCACTGCCTTCAACCAGCTCATGTGGGACTGCGGAGCGACACTCACCCGGGTCATCGAGCACGGTGTTGTCGACCCCGGCATCCGGGCCACGGGGGAGCTGGCCCGGGGCCTGGTCGTGGTCAACCACCTGGCCCGGCGGGGTCGCCGCCTCGGGGCCGACGTGTTCGCCCGGGTGCGGGCCGAGGTCCCCCTCGACCTGGTGGGGATGGGGGCCGGGGAGCTGGGCGGCGTGGGCGAGGTCCCCCCCGACGAGCTGGCCGCCTTCTCCGCCCCCTACCGGTTCTTCTTCCACCCCATCCGCTACACCAGCCTGGGCCTGGCGGTGTGCGAGGCCATGATGCTCGGCCTGCCCGTGGTGGGACTGGCCACCACCGAGTTGGTCACGGTGATCGACGACGGTCGCAACGGCTACGTGCACACCGATCCGGACGTGCTCGTCGACCGGATGCGAACCCTGTTGGCCGACCCCGACCTGGCTCGGGCCCTGGGCGACGAAGGCCGCCGGGTGGCCCAGCGTCGCTTCGGCATCCACCGCTTCGTGGCCGACTGGGACCAGACGCTGCAGGCCGTGGCGTCCGGACGTTCTGACCCCGCCGGCGGGTCAGAACGGGACCGTTCCTGGGGACAGAAGCAGGTCGGAGTCGGGGCCGGGGCGGTCGGGGCAGGAGCGACGGCGTGACGCACGACCTGGTCACCCTGCTCGACCGCTGCGCCGGGCTGTCGGTCGTGGTCGTGGGCGAAGCCATGCTCGACGTCGACCTCGAGGGCCACGCCACGGGCCTGTGCCGGGAGGCGCCCGTCCCCGTGGTCGCCCTGCGCCGGCGCCGCCATGCACCGGGAGGCGCGGCCAACACCGCCGCCAACCTGGCCGCCCTGGGCGCCTCGGTGGCGCTCGTGTCGGTGGTGGGTGACGACGCCGAGGGCGGCGTGCTGGTGCAGGCGCTGGAGCAGGCCGGGGTGGACACCTCGTCGGTGCTCGTCCGGTCTCGGAGCGTCACCATCGCCAAGCAGCGGGTGGTGGCCGACGGCCAGATCGTGACCCGCCTCGACCAGGGCGCCGGCGACGGACCCGACGTCGCCACCGAGTCGGCGCTGGTCGCCTCTTTGCGCGACCGGGCCGGGGGCGCCGATGCGGTGGTGGTGTCCGACAACGGCGCCGGCCTCATGACCCCGGTCCTGCGCCAAGCCGTGGCCGAGGTGCGGGCCAAGGGAAACGGGTTGCTCGTGGTCGACGCCCGCGACCCCGGTGCCTACCGGGACGCTGCTCCCCTGGTGGTCAAGCCCAACTACGACGAGGCGGTACGTCTCCTGGGTGCTCGTCGCCTCGACCCCGGCCCGGCTCGGGCCGAGCAGATCCAGGCGGGCAGCGAGGAGCTGTTGGCCCGCACCGGCGCCCGTCTGGTCTGCGTCACGCTCGACGCCGATGGCGCCCTGCTCCTGGAGGCGGGCCAGCCGCCCTACCGGACCTACGCCCGGGCCGTCGCCCACCCCCGGGTCAGCGGCGCCGGTGACACCTTCGTGAGCGCCCTCACCCTGGCCCTGGCCGCCGGGGGCGCCCCCCGCGCCGCGGTGGAGCTGGCCGAGGGCGCAGCCGAGGTGGTGGTGGTGGAGCCGGGCACGACCACCTGTGGTGCGCCGGCGTTGCGCCAGCACGTCGCCGGGGCGGACAAGACCCTGACCCTGGCCGCTCTGGCCGAACGGGTGGGAGCGCATCGCCGGGCAGGACGGCGCATCGTGTTCACCAACGGCTGCTTCGACCTCCTGCACCGGGGCCACGTCGGCTACCTGAGCCGGGCCAAGGCGTTGGGCGACGTC
>JALZNY010000425.1 GCA_030857525.1 Actinomycetota bacterium | reverse complement strand
CCGACAGGGTCAGCTCACCATGCGCCATGCGCAGGACCAGGTACTCGGTCTGCTCGCCGAAGGCCTCGCGCATCTCCTTGCGCTCGATCACGGCCGCGCCATGGTGGGGGTAGACGACGTGGTCGCCGATCTTGAACGGCATGCTCGCTCCTGCTACTGCCACTGGGGAAGGACGCATTCTGCCATCAGAACCGCGGCGCCATCAGATCCGACACGTGGAGAGACCGCGCTTCTCCAGGTACTGCTGGTGGTAGTCCTCGGCCGGCCAGAAGGTGGACGCCGGCGTGACCTCGGTGACGATAGGACGGCGGAACCGGCCCGAGGCCTCAAGCTTCTCGATCGACGCTCGGGCCCCTGACTCCTGGGCCTCGCCATGGAAGTAGACCGCCGAGCGGTACTGGGTGCCCATGTCGGGCCCCTGGCGATTCATAGTGGTGGGGTCATGGTTGTCCCAGAACACGGCGAGGACGTCGTCGTAGGAGAGGCGCTGCGGGTCGTAGGTCACCTGCACCACCTCGGCGTGGCCGGTGCGCCCGCTGCAGACCTGGCGGTAGGTGGGCTCGTCCCTGGTCCCGCCCATGTAGCCCACGGCCGTCGACACCACCCCGGGGACCTGGCGGAAGGCCGCCTCGATCCCCCAGAAGCACCCGGCCCCGAACGTCGCCTTCTCCTCGGTCATGATTTCCGCCCTCCCTCTGCCGTTCTTTGTCGGCTCAACAGTGCGAGACACTACGCAGTCGACAAAGATCGTGGACCGCCGTCGATGCTCGTTCGATGATACCGGCGGGTTCGAGTCCTACTGGTGGGCGTCGTACTGGATGTGGCGGGCCACCTGGGCCCGGCGCTCGGGGCTGTGCAGCCGGGCCACCAGGTGCAGGGCCATGTCGATGCCGGCCGAAACCCCGGCGGCGGTGACCACCTGGCCGTCGTCGACGACACGATCGTCGGGACGAGCCTCGATGCCCTGGCCCAGGGCGACCAGATCGTCGAGGGAGGCCCAGTGGGTGGTGGCCCGCTGGCCGTCGAGGAGGCCGGCATCGGCGTAGACGAGGGCGCCGGTGCAGACGCTGGTCATGAGGGTGCCGGCAGCCGCGGCCTGGCGCACCCGCCCGCGGACCGCCTCGTCGCCCAGCTGGGCCCGGGTTCCCCGGCCCCCGGGCCAGACCACCACGTCGAAGGGTGGAGCCTCCTCCCAAGTGTGGTCGGCCAGCACCCGCGCCCCCTTGGCGCAGCGCAGCACCCCGTCGTGGCCGGCCACCGTGAACACCGAGGCGCCGTCGTCGGGCCAGCCCTGCGCCCACGTCGACAGCACCTCCCACGGGCCCACCCAGTCGAGCTCCTCCACGCCGTCGAAGAGCACCACGGCGACGGCGGTCATGGCGCTAGGGGCCGGGGAGAGGGCCGAACTGGCCCTCGGTCGGCTCCGCTCAACAGAACCACGGCTCGGTGAGCCGCGGCCTCCCCTCGACAGAACCGGCGGCGATGAGCTCCCGAGCACCCAGCTCGGGGGCTCCGGCGGCCCGGCGCATCGCCCGGCTGATGTCCAGGTAGAGGCCACCCGCTGGCTCCCCGCCGGCGACGCCGGCCTCGACACGGGCGGCCAGCTCGGCCTGGAGCTTGTCCATAGCCGGGTCGGCCGCCACCCATGAGTAGCTGAGGCGATCGGCGTCGTAGGGACCGAGGTGGGCGGCCATGTCGGGGTGGCCGAGCAGCAGTGACCCCTCGGGCAGCAACAGCCGGATGGTGTACTGGACCGGATCGACGTTGGCGATGAGGTCTTGGGCGGCCACGAAGTCGACCAGGTCGACCAGGTCGGCCGGCGTGGTCCAGGGGGTGAAGGGCAGGAACGACGGGCGCACCTCGATGCCATGAGCTCGCAGCACGGCGATGGCCTCGGCCGCATCGGCGGCGGTGTGGCCCTTGTCGAGCCGGGTCAGCATCTCGTCGTTGACGCTCTCCAGGGCCGAGACGACGAACAGGCACCCGGCCGTAGCCATCTCCTCCCAGATGTGGCGGTGGCGCAGGATGAGCTCGACCTTGGTGGTGCAGTCGAAGGTGAGATCGGGGAATCGCTGATGCAGAGCCCGGACCACCCGCAGGGAGTGGTGCACCCCGTTGAGGAAGTCGGGGTCGGCGAAGGTGATGTGGCG
>JALZNY010000424.1 GCA_030857525.1 Actinomycetota bacterium | reverse complement strand
CGGTGGGGATGATCACCACCCCCCCGGCCTGCAGCGCGGCCACCGCTCGTTCCATGGCCGCGGCCGGCGGCGGATCGCCGCAGGCGTCGAGGAGCTCGGTCATCAGCGACCGATCAGCCTGCGGGCCACCAGGACCCGGTCACGGCCGGCCAGGTCGGGGCGTATCTCGACCTGGGTGTACCCCGTTGATCGGGCGATCTTCGCCATCGCCCCCGCCTGGTGGGGAGCGAGCTCCAGCACCAGCGACCCCTCCGGCGCCAGCCACGCCGGCGCCTCGGCCAGGAGGTGTTCCAGGTGCTCGGTGCCCACCGGTCCCGCCACCAGGGCGCGGTCGGGCTCCCAGCCGGCCACCTCGGGAGGCAAGACGTCGTCCTCGGCCACGTAAGGGGGGTTGGCCACCGCCAGGTCGACGCGCCCGGCCAGATCAGGAGGCAGGGCGGCGAACCAGTCGCCTTCGACCAGTCGCACCCGGGCACCGGGCCGGCCGATCCCGGCCAGGTTGGCCCGAGCCACGGCCAACGCCTCGGGCGAGACATCGGTGGCCCACACCTCGGCCGTCACCACCTCGACGGCCACCGACAAGGCGATGGCCCCCGAACCCGTCCCCAGGTCGACCACCGTGGGCGACGGGAGCGGCGCCGGGCGCCCCAGCTCGGCCAGCGCCACCTCCACCACCTGCTCGGTCTCGGGGCGGGGGATGAGCACCCGGCGGTCGACCAACAAGTCGAGCCGGCGGAAACCCCAGCATCCCACCACGTACTGCAGGGGCTCGCCGGCGCACCGGCGCTCGACCATGGCGTCGAGGTGGGCGACGCCACGCGGCGGCGCCAGCGCATCGAGGCCCAGCACCAACTCGCCACCGTCGAGACCCGAGGCTCGCTCCACCAGGCGGCGGGCGTCCACCTCGGGGCAGGCGGCCCCGGCGGCCACCAACGTGGCCTCGGTCCCGGCGAACAGCTCCCGCCAGGTCGGCTTCGCATTGCTGGGCACTTCAGGCGGCTCAGCCACCTCGATCGTCCACCAATGCGAGGACGAAGGGGTGGTTCACTCGCCGGAGAGCTGACGGGCCCGCTCGTCCCGGCCCAGCGCGTCGATCACGTCGCCCAGCTCACCCTGGAGGACCTTGTCGAGGTTGTAGCTGGTGAAGCCGATCCGGTGATCGGAGACCCGGTTCTCCTTGTAGTTGTAGGTGCGGATCTTCTCCGAGCGACCCCCGCCGCCCACCTGGCCCCGGCGCTGCTCCGACAGCTCGGCCGCCTGGCGATCCTGCTCAGCCTTGAGCAGGCGCGACCGCAGCACCACCAGGGCCTTGGCCCGATTCTGGATCTGGCTCTTCTCGTCTTGCATGGCGACCACGATGCCGGTGGGCCGGTGCGTGATGCGCACCGCCGAGTCGGTGGTGTTGACGCTCTGGCCGCCGGGACCCGACGACCGGTAGACGTCGATCTGGAGGTCGCCCGGGTCGATGCTCACGTCGACCTCCTTGGCCTCGGGGAGCACGGTGACCGTGGCCGACGAGGTGTGCACCCGCCCCTGGCTCTCGGTCACCGGCACCCGCTGCACCCGGTGCGGCCCGCCCTCGTGCTTGAGGTGGGACCAGGCGTCGGCCCCCTTGACCAGGAAGGTGACCTCGTTGAGCCCGCCCATGTCGGACGGCTCGTGGTTGAGGACCTCGAGCTTCCAGCCCTGGCGGGCGGCATAGCCCTGGTACATCTCGAACAGGTCCTTGGCGAAGAGGTTGGCCTCCTCGCCGCCCTCGGCCCCCCGTAGCTCCATGATGACGTTGCGGCCGTCGTTGGGGTCCTTGGGCGCCAGCAGCACCTTGAGCTCGGCCTCGAGGCGGGCGATCGTCGCCTCGGCGTCATCAACCTCGGCCCGCACCACGTCGCGATCGGCGCCGGTGGCATCCACCAGCATCTCCCGGGCCGTGGCCAGGTCTTCAGCGGCTTGGCGATGGGCTCGGCTGGCGGCCACGATGGGCTCGAGCTCCTTGTGACGCCGGGTGAGCGCCACGTAAGCCTCCTGGTCAGCGAACACTCCCGGATCGGCCAGGCGCGCCTCAGTCGACCCCAACTCGTCCTCGAGGGAAGCCAACCGGTCGAACATGTCACCGAGGGTAGAGGGCAAAGCCCGACGCAGCGGCCGCGGTGCGCAA
>JALZNY010000076.1 GCA_030857525.1 Actinomycetota bacterium | reverse complement strand
TGCGCCGCCGCCGCCGGCTACGCCTCGGCCGGGATCTGGTGGGCGCAGTCGCTCTGGCTGCGGCACCCATCGCCGTGGTCGTCCTGTGGCGTCGCCGTATCCCGTGACCAGCCTCCTCATGGCGGCGTCGTAGGGTTGGGTTGTGGACCCTGATGCGCTCAAGGCCCGGGTGGGCCAGCGGGTCGACGAGCTGGCCGAGACGCTGGTCGAGGTGTCGCACGCGATCCACGAGCGCCCCGAGCTGGGCTACGAGGAGCACTTCGCCCACGACCTGCTCACCTCGGTGTTGGAGCGGGAGGGCGTCGAGGTCGAGCGGGGCGCCTATGAGCTGCCCACCGCCTTTGCCGCCACCGTCGGGACCGAAGGGCCGACCGTGGCCGTCTGCTGCGAGTACGACGCCCTGCCCGGCCTGGGCCACGCCTGCGGCCACAACGTCATCGCCGCGGCCGGGCTGGGGGCAGGCCTGGCCCTGGCCACGGTGGCCGGTGAGGCCGGAGGTCGGGTGCGACTCCTGGGTACCCCGGCTGAGGAAGGGGGGGCGGGCAAGGTCTATATGGCCGATGCCGGCGCCTTTGTGGGCGTCGACGCCGCCATGATGGTGCACCCCGCCGGTGCCGACCTGGCCACCATGGACGTCATCGCCGCCTCGCTCCTCGCCGTCGAGTACCACGGCCAGGCCGCCCACGCCGCCGCCTTCCCCCACCTGGGCCGCAACGCCCTCGATGCCGCCGTGCTCGGCTACGTCAACGTGGCTGCGCTGCGCCAGCACATCACCAGCACCGAACGCATCCACGGCGTGTTCACCAGAGGTGGTGACAAGGCCAACATCGTCCCCGACTTCGCCTCCATGGACTGGATGGTGCGCGCCGCCCAGGCCGCCTCGCTCGCCCCCCTCCGGGAGCGGGTGCTGGCCTGCCTGGAGGCGGGGGCCACGGCGTCGGGCTGTCGCATGGAGCACCGCGTGGTGAGCCGGGATTACGCCGACATGATCGACAACCCCGTCCTGGTCGAGCTGTACGCGGCCAACTCGGCCGCCCTGGGTCGGCCTCTGGCTTCATCGGCGGGATCCGATACCCGGGTGGTGGGCAGCACCGACATGGGCAACGTGAGCTACCTGGTGGCGTCAATCCACCCCATGATCAAGGTGGCGCCGGCGGGGGTGTCGATTCACACGGCCGCCTTCGCCGGCCACGCCCGCTCGGCGAGTGCCGACCGAGCCGTGGTCGACGGGGCCAAGGCCATGGCCATGACGGCGGCCGACCTGTGGACCCGCCCCGACGCCGTCCACCAGGTCCGAGCGGCCTTCGCCCCTCCGGCCTGACCCTCTCGCGAATCAAGCCAATCTGATACCTGGACCCGGTGTGATCACCCCGGATCCAGGTATCAGATTCGGGACGGGAACGGGGACGGGAGTTGCGGCGGCAGGGGCGGCGGTGGCTGCGTGGCGGCGGTGGCGGCGCCGGTGACTGACGATCAGGCTCACCAGGGCGCCGAAGGCCAGGTGGTCGCCCACCTGGGGGAGCGGGGGCAGGGCACGGATGGCGGGGTAGTGGCGACCGACGGCGCCGAGGTCGAGGGCGGCCACGGCCAGCCCGGCGGCCAGGCCGGCGGGCACTGTCCGGCGCGACGGCAGGGCCAGGGAGAACAGCGTGGCCCAGCCCAGGGACAGGGCGGTGTGGGCAGCCACGCCGGCGACCAGCAAGGCAGTTTCACCCCGGTCGGGGGCCAGCACCAGGGTCCCGGCCGCCCGCACGCTGGCGAGGGGGTCGCTGGCCCGGACCAGCGTGACGACCGTCGACGGCAGCCCGCTGAGGGCCCAGGCCGCCGTTCCCGCCACCAGACCGTCGGCCACCGCCGAGGCGGTGGTAGGCGAGAGCAGGCGGCACCCCTTGGGGACCAGACCGTTCTTTGTCGGCTGAGCAGTGCCCGGCACTACTGATCCGCCAAAGAAGCGTCCTCGGCGTAGCGGGCCTCGAGGTCGTAGTGGTCCTCCAGCTCGACCACCTGGCCGAACTCCTCGAAGCCGACCACCAGGTCGAGGTGGTCCCGCAACGTGCCCTCGTCGTGCAAGACGCCGTAGGCCCTTGACATCGCCTTGGTGGCTGCGAACAGGCCGGTGAGGGGAGAGACGACGAGGTCGAAGCCCAGGTCGTGAAGCTCGGCCGGGGTGAGCAGGGGCGTCCTTCCCGTCTCGATCATGTTGGCCACCCGCACGACGTCGGGGACAGCGGCCGCCACCGCCTCCAGCTCCTCCACCGACTCGGGTGCCTCCACGAAGATGGCGTCGACACCCAGATCGGCGGCCCGGCGGGCCCGCTCGCAGGCCTCCTCCAGCCCGAGCGGGGCCCGGGCGTCGGTTCGGGCCACCACGAAGAGCCGGTCGCGATGATCGAGCGCCGACCGCAGCTTGGCCAGCCACTCCTCCACCGGCACCACCCGCTTGCCCCGCAGGTGGCCACAGCGCTTGGGCCAGACCTGGTCCTCCAAGAAGATGCCGGCGGCACCGGCGCCCTCGAACAGCTCGACGGTGCGTCGGGTGTTGAGGGCGTTGCCGTGGCCGGTGTCGCCGTCGACCACGACGGCCACGTCGGGGACAGCTCGGCACACCCGCTGGCCGACCTCGGTCATCTCGGTCTGGGTCACGTAGCCGAAGTCGGGCACGGCCAGCATGGTGCCGGCCGTGGCGTAGCCGGAGACGAACACCGTGGCGAAGCCGGCCTGGTGGGCCAAGCGGGCCGACAGGGCGTCCCACACCCCCGGCATGAGCACAGGGCCGGCTCGGAGCTGCCGGCGGAGGTCGTCGCCATCCATGGCTAGGTGGGGCCGCCGACTCGCGAGGGGCGCCCAGAAGGCTTCGATCGTGAACGTGGCGCGCACGGGTCCTGGACCATCCACCAGTGGCCAGGCATGGGGCCGAGGCTACGTCCGGAACTCGGTGTCTCGTCTGAGACGAACGGCACTGAGGAAATCACGAACCTCGGTGTTGAAGGCCTGGGGCGCCTCGAGGTAGCTCTCGTGGCCGAGACCGGGCATGACCACGAGGGACGACGCCGGGATGGCGGCGTGCAGTGCCTCGGCGACGCTCGAAGGTGAGCGCTCGTCAGCGTCGCCATGGAGCAGCAGGGTCGGGACCTCGATGTGGCCGAGCACTTCGCGCAGGTCGGCTTCGGCAAAGGCTCGCGCCATCGCCCGGCTCCCGGCGGGGCGGGAGTCGGCCATGATGGCCGCCAGCTCGTCGGCCCTCCCGGCGGGCATGGTGTCCGAGAACAGGCCCGGCATCGAGTAGGGATCGAACTCGCCGGGGCCGAGGTCGGCCATTCGTAGTGCGAACTGCAACCGTCGCTCGACCTCGTCGGCTGGCAGCGATCCGGCCCAGCCGGCGTAGGCACCGGCCAGGATCAGCGTGGCGGGGAGGCTGCGATGTCGGCGGTACAGCTCCAGGGCCAGGCCTGAGCCCCAGGAGTGCCCGAGCACGTGAGGCCGGTCCAGGCCGAGGGCAAGGACGAGGCCGGCGAGGCAGTCGGCGTACTCCGGCAAGCGGAACGTCTCGGCCGGGTCCGACGACCGGCCGCAGCCGGGGGCGTCCCAAGCCACCACGGTGAAGTCGCCGGAGAGCTCCTCGAGCTGCACCCGCCACACCCGGCTGTCGCAGATGCCGCCGTGCAGCAGGACCAGGGGCGGCCCCTGGCCTCGGCGCCGGAACGCCACGCGCAGTCCCATCACCTCGACCTGTTCCACCAACACAAGCTTGCCACGAGGAAGGTTCGAGGAAGGTCGCCTCCGTAAGGTCCGAGGCGACTGCTGGATCATCCTCCCGGCACAGCGGGAGGAGACGGGATGCCCCTGTACATGGGCTTGCACCACGCCAGGGTCGCGTACTCGTCCCCCGGGGTGCTACCGTGACGCACATGGAGTGCATCGGGGTGCGGGAGCTCCGGCAGAACGCCAGCCGGTACCTGAGGAGGGTGGCGGCCGGGGAGGACTTCCAGGTCACCCAGCGGGGCAGACCGGTCGCTCTGTTGGTGCCTGTCCCCGATGACCCCTGGGAGGAGCTGCTGGCCAGCGGCGCGGTGCGAGCTCCCGAAGAGCAGGGCGACGTCGCCGAAACCGCCCCGGTCGACTTCGGGGTCGAGGCCACGGCCATGCTGGCGGCGATGCGCGAGGACGAGCGCTGAGGCTTTACCTCGACTCGTCCGCCCTGGTGAAGCTGGTGCAGAGGGAGGCGGAGAGCGCCTCGCTCCGGCGCTACTTGCGTCGCCATGTCGACGAGCAGCGGGTGACCAGCGAGCTGGCCCGGGTGGAGGTGGTCCGAGCCGTGGCTCTCGGGGGTGCCCAGGCCACGGCGCGGGCTCGTCGCCAGCTCCGTCGCCTCTACCTCGTGCCGCTCGACCGCCGCCTCCTCGACGACGCCGCTGTCCTCACCGCACCGTCGCGGCTGCGCAGCCTCGATGCGATCCACCTCGCCTCGGCGCAGCGGCTGGGCCCCGAACTGCGGGCGGTGGTCACCTACGACCAGCAGATGGCCCAATGCGCCAGGAGCCTCGGCCTGGTGGTCGAGGCTCCGGGAGCCTGAGGCCCCGAGGCCGAGGCTCCGCCTCGTCACCACGACGTCGTCCCCCGGGACGGTGAACCCTCGCCCAGCCGCAGGGGCCCTCGCCAACGCTCTGCTTTTGTGTCCTATGTGACTGGAATACCATCCCCTGGTGCGCGTCGGGGTCTCGGGCAAGGGTGGGGTGGGCAAGACGACGCTGTCGGCGGTGCTTTCGCGCACGTTCGCTCGAGCCGGCCACCAGGTCATCGCCCTCGACTGCGACTCCGACCCCAACCTGGCCGCCAACTGTGGCCTGAAGCCGGCCGAGGTGGCGGCCATGCGGCCGTTCCTCGACCAGAGCGGCCGGCAGCGGATGGTGCCCACCGGCCGTGATCCCGAGCGGCTCCTGGCCGACTACGGCTGGAGCGGACCCGACGACATCACCCTGATGCTGGCCGCCCGGGTGGAGAAGGCCGGCTCCGGTTGAACGGGCACATCCCATGTCACGGTCCGTGACTTCTTCGAGGACGTCGAGTCGGCACTGCCCCGAGCGATGGTGGTGGCCGACATGGAGGCGGGCCTCGAGCACCTCTCGTGGGCCGGCGGCACCCTGCGCCACGTCGACCTCCTGCTCATCGTGGCCCAGCCCCAGGTCAAGTCGCTGCTCACCGCCAAGCGCACCTTCAGGCTGGCCCGCCAGCTCGGCATCCCCCGCCTGGGCCTGGTCGGGAGCCGTTCGGAACGCCCGGGCGACGACGAGCGCCTGGCTGCGTTCGCCGCCGAGCACGACGTCGACCTGCTCTCCGTGATCCCCCGCGACGACGCCGTGATCGAGGCCGACCGGGCCGGGGCCTGCGTCCTCGACCTCCACCCGAAAGCGCCGGCCGTGCTGGCCATCACCGGCCTGGCCGACCGTATCCAAGGAGTTGCATAGCCATACAGGGTGAGGTAGCGTCCAGCCCGTGGCCAGGATCGGGATCGTCGGGGCGTCGGGGTACGCGGGAGCCGAGCTGTTGCGGCTGTGCCTCGGGCATCCCGGGCTCGAGGTGGCTTGGGCCACGGCGGTCACCCAGGCGGGCACCCCGGTGGGCCGCCTCTACCCCCACCTGGCCGCCGCCGCCCCCGATCTGGCCTTCGTCGAGCTCGAGCCTGACATGGTCGACGGCCTCGACCTCGTCTTCCTGGCCCTTCCCCACGGGGCCAGCTCCTTGTTGATGCCCGAGCTGCAGACCCGGGCGAAGGTCTTGGTCGACCTGGCCGCCGACTTCCGCCTCAAGGACCCGGCCGCCTACCAGCAGTGGTACGACGGGGTCCATCCCGCACCGGAGCTGCTGGCCGACTTCGCCTACGGCCTCCCCGAGCTGTTCCGCCCTGCACTGGTCGGGGCCACGGCCGTGGCCGTCCCCGGGTGCTACCCGACTGCCGCCGCCCTGGCCCTGGCCCCCCTGGTGCGGGCCGGCGCCATCGAGACGACGGGGGTGATCGTCGACGCGGCCAGCGGCGTGTCGGGGGCCGGACGACCCCCCAAGGCGGCCACCACGTTCTGCACCGCCGACGAAGACTTCCGGGCCTACGGCCTGCTCGACCACCGCCACACCCCCGAGATCGAGCAGGCCATCGGTGCCTCGGTGCTGTTCACCCCCCACCTGGCCCCCATGAGCCGCGGCATCCTCGCCACCTGCTACGCCCGCCCGATCGGGGCCACCTCCTCGGCCGAGGTCCTCGAGGTGCTGGCTGCGGCCTACCGCGACGAACCCTTCGTGGTGGTGGACGAGGTGGCCCCTTCCACCAAGGCCACCGCCGGCTCCAACGCCGCCCACCTGACTGCTCGTCACGATCCCCGCACCGGGTGGGTCGTCGTCCTGTGCGCCCTCGACAACCTGGGCAAGGGTGCGGCGGGCCAGGCCGTGCAGTGCGCCAACCTGGCCCTGGGCCTCGACGAGGGCGCCGGCCTGTCCGTCGCCGGTGTCTACCCGTGAGCGTGACCGGACCCGTCGGGTTCGTGGCTGCCGGCGCGGCCTGCGGGATCAAGGCCGGAGGGGTGGCCGACCTGGCCCTGGTGGCCATCGCCGACCACGCCCCGGTGAGCG
>JALZNY010000423.1 GCA_030857525.1 Actinomycetota bacterium | reverse complement strand
CGCCGCAGGGGACCAGGCGTCAGGGCCCGTTGCAACCGGCCCAACCCCAACTCGGTGAGCAGGGCCAAGACGGCCACGGCCAGGGCGCCGGCGAACACCTCCACGTTGTCACCTGTGCGCAGACCCAACACGACGAGCGCCCCAAGCCCCCCGTAGCCGACCAGGGCGGCCAGCGTGGCCGTGCCCACCACCTGAACCGCCGCCGTGCGCACCCCGGCCATCACCAGGGGCACGGCCACGGGCAGCTCGACACCGAAGAAGAGCTGGCGCCCAGTCATCCCCATCCCCCGGGCCGCCTCCTTCATCTCGTCGTCGACCTCCCGGACACCGACGTAGCCGTTGGTGACCATGGGCGGGATGGCCAGAGCGACCAGGGCGACCAGGGCCGGCGTCGTGCCGATGGAGCTGAGCTGGAGGGCGAGGACAAGCACGGCGAAGGAGGGCAGGGCCCGGCCCACGTTGGAGACGTTGATGGCTACCACGCCACCCCGGCCCAGGTGGCCGAGCACCAGGCCCAGGGGCAGGGCCACCGCCATGGCCAGGGCCAGGGCCAGGGCGCAGATCCAGAGGTGCTCGACCGTGAGGTTGGCCAGGCCCGTCTCACCCCGCCAGTTGGCCCGGTCGTTGAACCAGGCGACCACGTCGATCAGGAAGTCCACGAGCCGTCAGTCGCCTGCGGTCCAGGGCGTCAGCCGGCGCTGGACGACCAGAAGGGCCACGTCGGCAATGGCAGCCAGGGCGACTGACAGGACCGAGCCCACGACCAATGGGGTGCGGAAGTCGCGGTTGAGGCCGTCGAGGATGAGCTGACCCAGCCCGCCGTGGCCGATGAGGGCGGCCACCGTCACCAGGCCGACGGTCGTCACCGTGGCGATGCGCACTCCGGCCACGATGGCGGGCAGGGCCAGGGGGAGCTCGACTTGGGCCAGGCGCCGGGCGCTGCGGTAGCCCAGCCCGGTGGCGGCCTCGCGCACCTCGTCGGGGACACCGTCGAGCCCGGCCACGATGTTGCGGATCAGGATGAGCAGCGTGTAGCCCACCAGACCGATCAGGGCGGTGGTGCGCGACAGTCCCGTCCACGGCAGCAACAGGGCGAACAGGGCCAGGGACGGAATGGCGTACACGACGCCGGCGGTGGTCAGCACCGGCGGGTAGAGCCGGGGCCAGCGCCGGGCAGCCAGGGCCAGAGGCAGGGACAGGGCCATGCCGATGACCACGGCCAGGGCGGTCAGCTCGGCGTGCTCGCGCAACTGGTCAAGGATTAGGGGCCCGTGGCCCCCGACCCACCCCCAGTCGACCCACGGCTGCTCCTCCACCGCCCCGTTGTACCCGCTGGGAAGGTACGCCGGTAGCGTCGGGGGACCCGTGCTACGCCTGGACCACCTGACCAAGCGCTTTCCCGGCGGCCAGCTGGCGGTCGACGACCTCAGCCTGGAGGTCGTTGAGGGCGAGCTGTGCGTGCTCGTAGGCCCGTCGGGCTGCGGCAAGACCACCACCATGAAGATGATCAACCGCCTGGTGGAGCCCACCAGCGGCCGCATCCTGCTCGACGGGGCCGACGTGACCACCGGCGACCCCGTCGCCCTGCGTCGACGAATCGGCTACGTCATCCAACAGATCGGGCTGTTCCCCCACCAGAGCATCGCCGACAACGTGGGGACGGTCTGTCGCCTGCTCGGCTGGGAGCGGGCCCGGGTCGACGCCCGGGTCGACGAGCTGCTCGAGCTGGTCGGCCTCGACCCCGCCACCTATAGGGACCGCTATCCCCACCAGCTCTCGGGCGGGCAGCGCCAGCGGGTGGGAGTGGCCCGGGCGCTGGGGGCCGACCCGCCGGTGCTGTTGATGGACGAGCCCTTCGGCGCCATCGACCCCATCACCCGGGAGCGCCTCCAGGGCGAGTTCCTTCGCCTCCAGGGCGAGCTGCGCAAGACCGTGGTCTTCGTCACCCACGACATCGAGGAGGCGGTCACCCTCGGCGACCGCATCGCGGTGCTCGCCCAGGGTGGTGTCCTGGCCCAGCACGACACCCCGGCCAAGCTGCTGGCCCATCCCGCAGATGAGTTCGTGGCCGACTTCGTGGGGGCCGACCGCGGCCTCAAGCGCCTCAAGGTCACCCCCATCGATCCCGCCGACCTGGAGCAACCCCCGCTGGTGCTGGCCG
>JALZNY010000422.1 GCA_030857525.1 Actinomycetota bacterium | reverse complement strand
CCGCAGCCCTGCGCCGTGCGGCGCACGATGTCGAGCCCGAGGCCGGTGCCGGACCCCCCGCTCGCTCCCCGCGCCGGCAGCGCCCCTCCCGGGAGCCCGGGCCCGGCGTCTTGGACGGCCAGCGTCCAGCCGGCGCCCGGCCCGGCGACCACCCCGGCTGAGAACGAGGTCCCGCCGGGGGTGTGGGCGAGCACGTTGTTGACCAGGGCGTCCAGGCACACCTCCACCTCCCCCTGGGACACGCCGACCGGCTGCGGGCCGTCGGGTACTTCCACCGCCAGCCGGCGACCCTGGCCGGTGGCCAGGATCGTCCAAAAGGCCAGCCGCCGGCGGACCACCTGGCCGAGGTCGCAGGTTCCTCGACGCTCGGTCGCCCCGTGGCGGCGGGAGCTGTGACGAGATTCCTGGATGACCTGGGTGACGACCTGCTCCAGGCGATCGATGTCGCCGGCGATGCGCCTCCGGTCCTCGGCCGACGCCAGACCCTCGGCGTCCAGGCGCAGCACGGTGAGCGGCGTCCGCAACTGGTGTGACAGGTCGGCGGCCCCCTCCCGCTCGGCGGCGAGGAGGTCGCCGATGCGATCGGCCAGCCCGTTGACGGCCTGACCCACCTCGGCCACCTCGGGAGGGCCAGCGGGCGAGACCCGGGCCTCCAGGTCGCCCCGCTGGAGCCGGCGGGTGACCGAGAAGAGCGCGCTCATGGGCTGGACGATCGACAGGGCCAGACGGTCGGCCAGGCCGACGGCGACCACCACTACCAGGGCACCGACGGCGACCAGGATGGCCCAGGCCCGCTCCACACCGCTGCTCAACAGCCCAGCGGCGACGCGGACTCGCACCACCGTGGTGGCCTCGGGGTCGGGCCCCACGATCCCCACCAGGATGTCGCGGCCTCCGTCGGGCCCGGCGGCGGTGAACGAGCGCCCGGTGCGGGCCAGCTCCACCTCGGCGTCGACCGGCGCCGGCGCTCCGAGCACCGTGCCGTCCGCCAGGTACACCGTGATGGGGCGGGGGCTGCCGGCGTTGGCCTGCTCCACCAGCTGGGTGATGGTCGCCGTCTGGGCGGGCACGGCGCTGATGGCGCCGGCCAGGGAGCGGGACTCGAGCCGGGCCGCGTCGAGGGCCCGGTTGGCGGCGACGTTTTGGATGAGCAGGGCGAGGGGGATGCAGAAGGCCAGCACGATCATGGCCGTCACCGCCGCCGCCGTGAGCGCCAGGCGGGCCCTCACTCAGCCTCGGGGTCGACCAGCATGACCCCAACCCCTCGCACGCTGCGCAGGTAGCGAGGCGACCGGGCCGACTCACCCAGCTTGGTGCGCAACCACGACAGGTGGACATCCACCGTCTTCTCCGGGCCCCCGTAGGGCTGGCGCCACACCGCGGCCAGGAGCTCGCGCTTGGAGACCACCTCACCCCGCCGGGTGGCCAGGTGCCACAGCAGGTCGAACTCCTTGCGGCTCAAGTCGAGGGGCTGCCCGTCGAGGCTCGCCACCCGGCTGCGGGCGTCCATGGTGAGCCCGCCGATGTGCACGGGTTCGTCGGCGTCTTCGCCCCTGACCCGGCGGAGCACGGCCCGGATGCGGGCGTCGAGCTGGTCGGCGGAGTAGGGCTTGACCACGTACTCGTCGGCGCCGGCGTCGAGGGTGCGGATGATCATGCGCTCGTCGTCACGGGCGGTGGCCACGATCACCGGGACGGTGCTCACCGCCCGCAGCATGCGCAGCAGCTCGAGACCGTCGATGTCGGGCAGGCCGAGGTCGAGGACCACCACGTCGGGAGACCGCTCCACGATCTCGCCCAGGGCGCCGAGCCCGCTGGAGGCCCCCAGCACCAAGTGCCCCCGTTCGGTGAGGCCTCGGGTGACGGCGGCGAGGATCTGGGTGTCGTCCTCGACCACGGCCACGGTCGTCACCTCCTCGACGCTAATGCCCACCCCTCCGTCGGGCGAAGAGCCGGGCCAAGACTTAGGTGGGACTTTGCCCGCGGTTAGGGATCGGACCCCGACACTGGGTTCAGTGCCACGCCATCGGGCGTGACCACCGAAAAGGGCGACCTGCTGGTGACAGCAGCGAGCAACGTCACCGGGCCTGCACCTCGCAGGCGGCCGGACTACCGAAGTGGAGAGGATCGACATGCCCGGATTTCTAGGAGCACTGATAGCC
>JALZNY010000421.1 GCA_030857525.1 Actinomycetota bacterium | reverse complement strand
ACCAGCGCACCGCGGCTCGCGAGCGGTTGTTCGGGATGCTCGCCGACCGTCGGTACGCCCTGCTGCTCGACCGGCTGGTCGACGCCGTGGAACCGCACCGGCCCGAGCACGTCCCCGCCGTGCCCGTCGGCGCCCCCGCGATGATCTCGTCCGGGCTCGGGTGGCTGCGCCCCGAGTCCGAGGGACCGGCCGAGGAGGTGCTGCCCACGCTTGTACGCAAGCCGTGGAAGCACCTGCTCCAGGCGGCCGAGGCGGTCGAGCCCGACGGGGCCGACGAGGAGCTGCACCAGGTCCGGATCCGGGCCAAGCGGTGCCGCTACGCGGCCGAGGTGGCGGCCCTGGCCGTGGGCAAGCCGGCCAAGCAGTTGGCCCGGGCGGTGGCCGACCTCCAGGACGTGCTGGGGGAGCACCAGGATGCGGTGGTGGCCGAGGCCTGGCTTCGTTCGGTGGCGCATGAGCTCACCCCGGGCGAGGCTCTGGTCGCGGGCCAGCTCATCGCCGGTCAGCGCAAGATCGCGGCTCGCTCCCGCGGGTCGTGGCCCGAGGCGTGGGACCGAGCCAGCCGGCGCAAGCTTCGGGCGTGGCTCACGGAGTGACACCTGGGGCGGCGGCGGGGGCGGACGTGGTGCGGGCGGCGGGGGGAGTGGTGTGGCGTCCCGGGCCTACCGGTTTACCCGAGGTGCTGGTGGTGCACCGACCCAAGTACGACGACTGGTCGCTGCCCAAGGGCAAGTGCGATCCGGGCGAGACCTGGGAGGACTGTGCGCTGCGGGAGGTCGAGGAGGAGACGGGCTTGCGCTGCATGCTCGGACCTGAGCTTCCCGGCACGTCCTACACCGACAGCAAGGGCCGGCCCAAGGAGGTCCGCTACTGGGTCATGACGCCAGATCCGGCATCAACCGGCTTCGTGGTCAACGACGAGGTCGACGAGATCCGTTGGTGCACCATTGCCGGGGCTCGCACCCGGCTGTCGTACCAGCGCGACCGCGACGTGGTGGCCGCCTTCACCGTCGGGCAAGACGGCTAGCCACCGCCCATGGTCCATGGGTGTTCACCTGTAGGTCGCCTCCCGTCCATCTTGCGGCGACCCGGTGCTGCTTGCCTGGGAGGCCCCTGGCGGTTGGCGCTTCCGTCCCTCGGGTCTCACCCCCCGACCCCCGGGACGGAGCGCCGGCCTGTCAGCGGCAGCTTGTCAGCGTCCTCTCCGTTCGGCCCGGGCGGCGGCCTGGATGATCTGGCCCTGTTCCCGGCGGCTGATCACGCCGTCGGTGGCCAGCTCCTGGGTCACCTCAGCGACGTGGCGCGCGAGCTGGCCGGGTCGTCCTGAGTTGGCCTCCTCGTCGATCAGGTCGCCGATGGTGCAGCCGTCGCCGGTGTCGCGGTTGGGCACCTTGCTGTCGATTTCACCCACCACGACCGTCGGCCGTTGGTCCCCGCCAGGGCAGGCCGAGGTCGACAGGGTGAGCGCCGGCGGATCGTGGTCGGAGACCTTGTGGCCGTCGCTGCGGTCGTCGCGCTCGAAGTAGTCGACGTCGAAGTGGGCGTACTGGAACCCCTCGACCCGAGTCTCCAGCCCGTCGGTGACCAGGATGTGGTCGAGCGTCTGGAGCCGGCCGGAGAAGGCGAAGCTGTAGCGCTCCTGCTCCGGCGCCTTCGACCACTGATTCGTCAGGGTGGTGGCACCGTCCTCCAGGATGTCCAGGGCACCCTCGTCCTCGAAGGCGTTGAGGTCGCCGGCCACCACGACCTGGCGGCCGGCGGCTTCGAGGGCTTCGACCTGATCCCGAACAAAGGAGGCCTGGGCCTCTCGACAGGCATCGGGGGCGGCCCTGGAGGAGAAGTGGTTGCTGAACACGGTGAGCTTGACGCTGCCGGCAGCGATGTCGATGGCCAGTGGCGGCCGGTCGAACAGGCGCCCGTCGACGTCTGAACAGCTGACCCCCGCCGGTCCGGGAGCATCCTTGCCCAGCTGGCGGGAGTTGCTGGCGGCGACGGCGTCCTTGACCAGGAAGCCGACGTCGATGCCCCGCTCGTCGTTACCCTCCTCGAGGAAGGCGGTGTAGGCACCGAGCTCGGTGGCCAACGCGGTGAGGAGGTCGAGGTTCTCGACCTCCTGCACGGCGACCACGTCGGGACGCTCGAGCAGGTCGCTTATGGCGTCGG
>JALZNY010000420.1 GCA_030857525.1 Actinomycetota bacterium | reverse complement strand
TCGTGGTACGGACCATGCCGGCCGATTCGGGCTGGCGGGCCATGGCCGTGATGGCGTTGCCCACCACGATGCCGATGCCGATGCCGGGGCCGATGGCAGCGGCGCCGTAGACGATGCCTCGGCCGACGGCGGTGAGGCCCTCGGAGAGCTCCCCCGGCTCCTGCTGGGCCAGGACGTTGAGCAGTTCCACTGTGTATTCCTCCTAGTGCTCGGGGTGCATGGCACCCGCGATGTAGACGGCGGTCAGGATGGTGAAGATGAAGGCCTGGAGCACGGCCACCAGTACCTCGAAGGCGGTGAGGCCCACCAGCAGGGCGAACGAGAACGGCCAGATGACCAGCCCGGGGCCGGGCGTGAACAGCGCGGCGGTGATGACGATGAAGCTCACCAGCAGCAGGTGGCCGGCGAGCATGTTGGCGAAGAGACGCACTGAGAGCGACAGGGGCCGAACGATGAAGGTGGAGACGAACTCGATGGGCATGACCAGGATGTAGAGCGCCTTGGGCACGCCCGGGGGGAAGCACACCGACTTCAGGTAGCTGAACGGGCCCTGCTTGGCCACGCCCACGACGTTGAAGATCACCCAGACCAGCATGGCCATGAAGGCGGGAAGGGCGATGCGACCGTTCACCGGCATCTGGGCGACGGGGATGACCTCCCAGATGTTGGTGACGAAGATGAAGCAGAACATCATCACCAACAGGGGCATGTACTTGAGGCCCTCGGGCCCCATCGTCTGCATGACGACGCCGTCGCGCACGAAGTCCCAGATCGACTCGGCGAAGTTCTGGACCCCGGTGGGGACCAGGCTGCGCCGGCGCGAGGCCACGTAGAACATCCCGAAGACCAAGGCGACCGAGATCCACATGAGGATCACGACCTTGTTCACGGCCAGTGGCCCGTCACCGCCGAAGATCGACGGCCACTCGGTGACGTGGCTGACGGGGGGGAACTCGAGGGCCAGGGCAGGCATTGCCGGCATCAACCTTTCTGGGCTCGGGGCTTCAGGCCGGGAAAGGCCAGGGTGAGCGAGACGTGGCGAGCTTCCCACACCAACAGGCCCAGGTGCGTGATCAGCAAGGTCAGGCCCAGGGGAACCAGCTCGACCCAGGCCGCGTCGCGCACGGCTACCACGGCCAGGGTGAGGGCCGCGAGGCGCAGGATGTAGCCGGCCAGCACGGTGCCCATCAACATGGCCACGGAGATGCGGGCGGCCCAGGCCATCAGGGCGGCGGCGACCAGGAAGTTCGCTACCACCAGGGCCACCGCGTAGGCCGAGGAGAGCGCTCCGTCGATCCCCCACACCAGGGCGCTGGCCACCACCAACACCGGCGCCAGGGGGATGGCCCGGCGGGCCAGGTCGCGGGCGATCTCGGTCTCGGGCGCGGGCCCGGGCGGGGCACCGGCGGGCGTGGGAGTGGGCGGCGTGGACGTGGGCATCACGGTCGCACCAGGTCCCGGGCCGGCAGGTCCTCGGTCATTGGATCCCTCGACACACGGCGACGACCGGCCCCGAACTGGGCCTCGTGGACCTGCATGGCGGCCTCGTATCCGGTCCAGATCTTCCACACCGCATAGCTCAGGCAGAAAGCCGAGAAGACGACGGTGAAGACGGGACGGGTACCCACCCACAGGTCGAGACGGTAGCCCAAGAACCCGAAGATCAGGGGCGTGGCCGTCAGCTCGATGGCTCGGGACCAGGCGTCGCCTGCCCCGTTGTAGATCTCGCACCGCTCCCGCGGGTCCACCCTCATCGTCCCCTGACTTGCCGCAGCCGGGCTTGTGAAGTTCGAGCAATCTAATACAGGTTTCGAGAGCGGCGAACCTGCGCCGCCTCGCCCTGCGGCTGCACCCTAGTGCCTCCTGCCCGTGCCCGACGCCGAACGGGTTGCGGGGGGGGTGAGGGGCTCTTCTGGTTCAGGCTCGGGATCGAGCCCGAGGGCGAGTTGCTCGGCTCCTCGGGCCCGGACCCGGCGGGCCTCGGGGTGCAACAGGGTGTAGAGGGCGACGCCGAGGGCGGCCACCCCGAAGGGGACCACGGCGTTGCCCTGGTCGGTGTAGGCCGGGTAGAGCACGAACCCCGACAGCAGGGCCGTCCACACCCACAGGATCAGCACCGAGCGCCGCTGCCCGTGTCCCAAGCGCATGAGGCGGTGGTGGAGGTGG
>JALZNY010000419.1 GCA_030857525.1 Actinomycetota bacterium | reverse complement strand
GTGAACGCCCTGCGGACCAAGTGACCCGGGCCCTTGGGAGCGACCATTCCCACGTCGACCCCCTCCGGAGGGGCGATCTGCTCGAAGTGGATGTTGAAGCCGTGAGCGAAGAACAGCGCATCGCCCGCCTCCAGATGGGAAGCGATGGCCGCCTCGTACACCGACCGCTGCTCGGTGTCGGGCAGCAGCATCATCACGAGGTCGGCCTCGGCCGCGGCCTGGTCGATCGACACCACGCGCAGGCCGGCGGCCTGCGCCTTGGGCACCGACGACGACCCCTTCCGCAGGCCCACACGCACGTCGATGCCCGAGTCCTGCAGGTTGAGGGCGTGGGCGTGCCCCTGCGACCCGTATCCGATCACCGCCACCTTGCGGCTGGCGATCAGTGAGCGGTCGGCGTCCTTCTCATAGGAGATGATGGCCATGGTTACGAGATCCTCCCTTGCACTGAGCGCAGGCGGGCCGGCGCCTGGCGCTCCAATTTGGGCAGCGCAACCCGGCCGGTGCGCTGGAGCTCCACGATCCCATACGGGCGCAGCAGATCCTCGAAATCGTCGATCTTGCGCGGCGTCCCGTCGAGCGACACCGTCAGCTGGTCGTGGCCAACGTTGACGATGCGCCCCTCGAACACCTGCACCAGCTCGATGACCTGGCTGCGTACAGCGGTGGGGGCCACCACCGTGCAGAGCATGAGCTCGCGCTCCACCGAGTCGGCAGGATCGAGCCTGCGGATCTTGACCACGTTCACCAGCTTGAACAGCTGCTTGGTGATCTGCTCGAGCAGGGACGACTCGACGTCGACGACGATGGTGATGCGGCTGAAGCGCTCGTCGTCGGTCGGGGCCACGGCCAGGGAGTAGATGTTGAACCCGCGGCGGGAGAACAGGCCGGCGACGCGGGACAGCACGCCGGCCTTGTTCTCGACCACGACGCTCAGGGTGTGGTGCGTGGGGGCGGCGAATGCGGCGATGTCCGGTCCCTGCCCCTCAGGTTCCCGGCCGCCGCTGGAACGGCGGCACCTGGATGTCGTCGTTGGAGGCCCCCGACGACACCATCGGGTACACCTTCTCCCGGGAGTCGGTGCGGAAGTCGATGACCACCGGGCGGTCGTCGATCGCGTTGGCCTTGTCGATGGCCGGCTGGATCTCTTCAGGTGACTCCACTCGCAGGCCGACGCAGCCCATGGCCTCGGCCCATTTGACGTAGTCGGGGAGGTCGGGCGACAGGTACACCTGGGAGTAGCGCTCGTCGTAGAACATCTCCTGCCACTGGCGCACCATCCCCAGGTGGGCATTGTTAAGGATCGCCACCTTGATGGGGATGCGTTCGCTCGTGGCGGTCACCAGCTCCTGGGCCGTCATCTGGAAGCAGCCGTCGCCGTCGATGGCCCAGACCGCCCGGTCGGGCATACCCACCTTCGCGCCGATCGCGGCGGGCACGGCGAAGCCCATGGTGCCGAGGCCGCCGGAGTTCACCCATGTGTAGGGGTGGTTGAACTTCCAGTACTGGCTGGCCCACATCTGGTGCTGGCCGACGCCCGACACGACGATGGTGTCGTCTGGGGTCGAGTCGCGCAGGTGCTCGAGCACCATCTGCGGCTTGAGGCTGTCCCCGTCGACCTGTGGCTCGTAGGCGAACGGGTAACTCTCCTGCCAGCCGCGGATCACGTTACCCCAGGCCGAGCGGTCGGGAGCCCGCGCGCCGGAGTCGAGCAGCGAGCGCAGCGCCCGCACCAGCTCCTCGATGACCAGGCGGCAGTCGCCCACGACAGGGATGTCCGGCCGGCGCACCTTCCCCAGCTCGGCGGGGTCGATGTCGACATGGATGACCTTGGCCTCAGTGGCGAACCCACCGACCTGACCGGTGACCCTGTCGTCGAAGCGAGCGCCGAGGGCGATGAGCAGGTCGGCCTTCTGCATCGACGTGACCGCGGCGTAGTTGCCGTGCATGCCGGGCATGCCGAGGCAGAGACGGTGGTCGTCGGGGAAGGCGCCCCGAGCCATCAAGGTCGTGACCACGTGGATGCCGGTGAGCTCGGCGAGCTCGCGCAGCGCCTCGGCGGCTCGCGCCTTGAGGATGCCCCCACCGGCGTAGATCACCGGCTTGCGGGAGGCCAGGATGAGCTGGGCCGCCTCCCGGATCATCTTGGGGTGGCCCCGCGTCGTGGGCC
>JALZNY010000075.1:5901-6652 GCA_030857525.1 Actinomycetota bacterium | reverse complement strand
GAAGGGGCACTTCGGATCTGAGCGAGGTGCCGTTCGGGCCACGTGAACTCTGCGGTTAGGCGAATATGGGAGTCGTGGACGTCCAGACCTTCAACGCGCTGTTCGACGAGCTGGTCGGAGTGCGCCTCGCCGACATCGGTTTCGTCCCGCGAGGTCAAGCGCTCTACTACAACGACGGTGCGATCATGGCTTGCATTGTCAGAGCCGAGCTGCGTTGGGCACCCCCCCCGAAGCTGCTGTTCGTCCTGTGCCACAGCTTCCTTCCCACGTACCACGACGAAGACCAACCGGTGGTCGACGAGCCGCCGTCATGGAAGTTCGAGTATCCGATCAAGGTGCCACCGTCCTTGCTATCGACGCTCCTGGACGACGGCTGGCACTATGAGTCCCAGAATGCTCACCTGCGAGCCGAGGTCGTCCCGCTCAGCGAGGAGCAACTGGCCTGCGGGACGCGTTCGCGACAGAACATCCTCGCCGCCTCGCCGGCGGCGTTGAGGGTGCCCGGCGCAAAGGCCTGCTCCTGCGTGGCCACGTCCTGGCCTCGAACCCACAGCTGATCGCGGCGCTGCCCCAGGGCCTCGGCAAAGTCGGCCAGGGCCATCCAGTCGCCGTGCTCGGCCCACGAGGCCAGTTGCTCGGTAGCCGGGGGGTCCGACCAGGCCAGCTCCTCGACAGCGGCTCGTCTGTCCGGCTCGTACGGACCAAGGGGCTGGGTCATGGCCACCGGCACTCCTTTCGATCGGTGGTGGCC
>JALZNY010000075.1:0-5891 GCA_030857525.1 Actinomycetota bacterium | reverse complement strand
GCGCTGCCCCAGGGCCTCGGCAAAGTCGGCCAGTGGCCACCGGCACTCCTTTCGATTGGTGGTGGCCGAGTGAGGCCATCGCGCTGGGGCGCCAGCGGCGTTGGTCGCTGAGCCATCGACACGACCAGGCGGGCGTCGGTGTCGGTGAAGCACCGCTCGGTGGGGGCGATGACGTGCTGGACCACCGAGGTGTGGTTGGGGCCCACCCGCCACAGGGCCCGGCCCCGGGCCAGGCGGGGCAACAGGCCCGCCTCGGTCGAGGTCAGGTCCAACAGCGCCGTGGCCTTGGCCACCTGGTCGGTCGATTGGCGGAACACGACGCGGATGTCAGTGTCGCCCAGCAGGCCCATGGCCACCTTGGCCGCCGAGCTGCCGTCGTCGGACTGGGCGCGGAGGTCCGAGATCCGGTGCGCCACCGCGATGTTGCTCACGCCGTAGGCCCGGGAGAGCTTGTAGCAGGACTGCAGGTACTTTGGCGGCGATCATGACCAGGGTGAGGGCCTCGGGGTCCTGGTGCACCGCCGACAGGTCGATGACCACACCCCGACCGGACCACCCCACGCTGGTGGTGGTGGGCCCGTCGAACATCCCGCGCAGGTCCCGGTCCAACAGCTTGCCCAGGGCGAAGCGGGCCGCGTCCACCGAGCGGGCCAGCTCGGCCGGCTCGGCCCGGGCCCGCTCGGCCATCTCAGGCGTGGGGTCGGCCAGCAGGCGGGCCACGTCGAGGAGGGTGGGCGTGGGACCCGGCCCGGTGGACACATGGGCCACCGCCCAACCCACCACCGCGTCCTCCACCGGGGAGAGGTCCCGGCGCAACCCGGCGGCGATGAGGGCCGACACCAGGTTGGTGCGATGGGCTATGAGCTCCTCGGGATTGGACCATGCCGCGCCCGGCCCCGAGTCGAGCGGGTTCAGCCGGGTGGGGCCGCCCCGGGGGCGCTACCTGGCCCACGACCTGGCTGCGGTCGAATGAGCGCCTCGGGGACGACGCTCGTCTCGCTCGACTTCGAGCTGCCCGACCGCCTCATCGCCACCGCGCCGGTGGAGGCCGGCGGCGGACGGCGCGACGACGCCCGCCTGCTGGTGTCGTGGCGGAGCGACGAGCGCCTCGTCCACACCACCTTCGCCCACGTGGGCGACCACCTCCGGGCGGGCGACGTGGTCGTGGTCAACACCTCGGCCACGTTGCCGGCGGCGGTGCCCACCGAGGACGAGCTCCTGGTGCACCTGTCGACCGAGCTGCCCGGAGGCCGGTGGCTGGTGGAGGTGCGCCGACCTTGTGGGGCCGGGAGCCTGCCCCACGGCGAGGGGGTGGCTGGACGCAGGCTGGATCTGCCAAGAGGCGCCTCGGTGCCGCTGCTCGAGCGCTTCCCTGGGACAGGTTCGGGACCGGCACGCTTGTGGATAGCTGCCCTCAGCCTCCCTCCCCGTCGCCCCGGTGGGGTGGCCGGTGACCTGGGCTGCTACCTCTCGGGCGCCGGCCGGCCCATCCGCTACGGCTGTGCCGATCGGGTCTGGCCGCTCGCCGACTACCAGACGGTCTTCGCCCTCCATCCGGGGAGCGCCGAGATGCCCAGCGCAGGGCGCGCGTTCACGACCGACCTGGTCACGTCCCTCGTGGCCCGGGGCGTGGCCGTGGCTCCGGTGCTCCTGCACACCGGCGTGTCGAGCCAGGAGGCCGGCGAGGCCCCCTACGCCGAGCGCTACCAGGTGCCGGTGGCCACCGCGGCCCTGGTCAACGCCGCCCGGCACGCGAACCGTCGGGTCCTGGCCGTGGGCACCACCGTGACCCGAGCCCTGGAGAGCGCGGCGGGGCCCGACGGCTCGGTCCGCCCAGCCCAGGGCTGGACGGAGCTGGTCATCTCTCCCGACCGGGGCGTGCGGGTGGTCGATGCCCTGCTCACCGGATGGCACGAGCCCCGGGCCTCGCACCTGGCCCTACTCGAAGCCGTCGCCGGACGGGCCCTCCTCGAGCGCAGCTACGCCGCCGCCCTGGCCGAGGGCTACCGCTGGCACGAGTTCGGCGACCTCCACCTGGTCCTACCCTGACCGCCCCCGCCTTGGTTCTTTGTCGGCTCCGTAGTGCCTGGCACTGCCCAGTCGACAAAGTACGAGGAGGCAGGCCGGTAGCTTCGGTCCGTGATCGACGTCCCTGGCGAGCGCTTCGAGGCGTTGGTGGCCGACGCCCTCGACGAGATCCCCGAGGAGCTCGGCCGCTTGATGGACAACGTGATCGTCCAGGTCCGGGACGACTCACCGTCGGGGGTGCTCGGCCTCTACCAGGGCGTGCCCCTCACCGAGCGGGAGGCCTACGGTGGCCTGGCCATGCCCGACCGGATCACCATCTACCGCCGCCCCATCTGCGGTCGTTGCGACAGCGAGACCGAGGTTGTTGAGGAAGTCAGGGTGACGGTGGTGCACGAGGTGGCTCACCACTTCGGCATCGACGACGACCGGCTCGACGAGCTGGGTTGGGCGTAGATGGCGTGGGACGAAGTGGGAGCGTGAGGACGTAGTGGCCCATGTCGCCGTCACCGCCCTGGGCCTCGATCAACCCGGCATTGTCTCCCGGGTGACCGGGGTCCTCGTGGACCACGGCGGCAACCTCGAGGACAGCGCCATGACCATCCTCGGGGGGCACTTCGCCATCATGTTGGTGGTCGAGGTCCCTGACGAAGCCGATCTTGACGGGCTCGAGTCGGCCCTGGCCGCCGAGGTCGCCTCCCTGGGCCTCACCGTCGCCGTGCGGCCCGTGGCCGAGGTGCCCGTGGCCGAGGTGCAGAAGGTGACCGATGAAGCCGGCCGGGGCTCCACTGAGCTGGGTCCGAGCTGGTCGGTGTCGGTCCACGGTGCCGACCGTCCCGGCATCGTGCACCGGGTGACGGCGCTGCTGGCCGGCCACGGGGCCAACGTCGTAGACCTGAGCACCCGGCGTCTGGGCTCGGGTGAGCATGCCGCCTACGTCATGCTGCTGGCGGTCACGCTGGCGCCGGGGACCGACGAGCAGGCCCTGGCCGGCGAGTTGGAAGCGCTGGCTGGCGACCTCGGGGTCGATATCCACGTCCGGCCCGACGATGCCGACGTCCTGTAGCCCACCCAGGTGATCCGGCCCGTCCTGGTGCTTCCCGACCCCGTCCTCGGACGGCGGTGCGAAACGGTGGTGGAGATCGATGACCAGGCGCTGGCGCTGGCCACCGACCTGGTCGACACCATGCGGGCGTCGGCCCACAGCGTGGGCATCGCCGCCCCCCAGATCGGTTCCTCGTGGCGGGCCTTCTGCCTCGACGTGAGCGGTCATCCCAAGGCCCGTTCCTGTCACGGCGAGGTGGTGCTGTTCAACCCGGTGCTGGTGGACGCCTCGGGCGCCGGGACGGACCGCCAGGTCGGCCGGGAGGGATGCATGAGCGTGCCCGACCTGACCGGCGACGTGGCTCGGGCCCGGGTGGTGGTGGTCCGGGGCGTCGGTCTCGACGGCGAGGAGCGCGAGTTCGAGTGCGACGCCTTCGAGGCCCGGGCCGTCCAGCACGAGCTCGACCACCTCGACGGCCTGCTCTTCCTCGATCGAGTGGTGTCACCCGAGCGGGTTTTCCGACGCCGCACCTACCGCTGACCCCGACTTGCGATGGTAACGTCGTGGTATGCGAACAACCATTGACAAGGCAGGCCGCGTGGTCATTCCCAAGGCTCTGCGGGACCGGGTGGGACTGCAACCAGGCCCGGTCGAGGTGGTGGCCGAGGGAACTGCGCTGAGAGTCGAATCCGTGCCCGGGGAGGGAGTCGAGGAGCGAGGAGGACGGCTCGTGATACCTACTGCGGGTGTCCCGATCAGTGAGGACGAGGTTCGGTCCCTTCGAGATGCCGACCAGCGTTAGACCACCCGACCTCCTCGTCGACACCAGCGTGGCGGTGGCGCTCATCGTCGTCGATCACGAACACCACCAGGTGACGATCAATGCGTTGGGAGAGCGCCGGCTCGGGCTCGCCGGACACGCAGCCTTCGAGACCTTCTCGGTGCTGACGCGCCTCCCACCTCCTGCTCGGCGGGCACCGGACGTCGTGGCCCAGCTGATCGCCGCCAACTTTCCCGGGACCCGCTTCCTTTCCGCCGAGGGCACACGAGAGCTCTTGGGCGGGCTCGTCGCGGCCCATGTTGCGGGCGGCTCGGTCTACGACGCCCTCGTCGCGGCCGCGGCGCTAGAGCACGGCATCGTCCTCGGGACCCGGGACCGGCGAGCGCTGGACACCTACCGGGCTCTTGGCGCTGAGGTCGAGGTCATTCCCGGCTGATGACCAGCGGCCTCCACGGTAGGGTCCGAACATGGCCTTCCCGAGGAGGCTGCTCAACGACGGGGAGGACGTGGTCCTCGACCTTCGTCCCCACTGGTCGTTCTTCGCCCGGCCTGCCCTGGCCCTGGTCGTTGCCCTCGCCGCGTTGGTGGCGCTGGCCTCGGTCGACGCCCACGAGCTGATCCAGGTGGCCGCTGCGGTGCTCACCCTGGTGGCCCTGGTCCGCTTTGCCATCCGCTACGCCCGGTGGGCGACGACCAACTTCGTGGTGACCACCGATCGGCTCATCCACCGCAAAGGGGCGCTGGCCAAGGAGGGCATCGAGATCCCCCTCGAGCGGGTGAACACGGTGTTCTTCCGCCAGAGCGTGCTCGAGCGGGTGTTGCGCTGCGGCGACCTCGTCATCGAGTCGGGTGGGGAGCGAGGCCAGCAGAGCTTCAGCGACGTCCCCCGGCCCTCGGAGGTTCAGAACGAGATCTACCACCAGATCGAGGACAACCAGCGGCGGATGGGGGCCGGCGCCGGGTCGGGGGCACGCGAGCGCAGCGGCCTGTCGGTGGTGGAGCAGCTAGAGCGCCTCGACGAGCTCTGCCGGCGGGGCGTCCTCACCCGGACCGAGTTCGAGGCCAAGAAGGCCCAGCTCCTGGAGCGCATGTAGGCAGAGCCGAACGTCAGCCCGGCCACACACCCTCCACCTCCCACAGCGCGCGGGAACACGAAAGACCCCGTCGGCGTACTGGTCGTGGCGCTCCAGCCAGCCCAGGACCTCCTCGGGGGTATCGGCGGCGACCCCACGGTGAAGCCGAGGCGGCGCAGGAGACCTCGGGCCTGATGAGTTAGAAGCGCTCCTCGCGCACTACCGTCTCCCGGTCGCCTCGGCGGCTTCCGTAGGGAGAGAAGCTGCTGAGGAACAGCGCCGAGATCAACAGGCCGAGGGCGCCGACGATCATGAGGATGATGCCGATGGTGTTGATGTCGAGACCCGAAACCTCGTACTCGACGGCGAAGGCCAGGATGGCTCCCACGGCCAGCAGGAACACGCTCACTCCTATACCCATTTCGGTGGTACCTCCTGTGGCCGATCCCGTAGGAACCAGCCTGTCGATGTAGGGCCCGCCGCTACGACGGTACCTCTACCACTGCTCGCCACAAGCTACACCCGTGCCCGCTCGAGTGGTGGATGGCAGGGGCCGGCCACGACGAACGGTGATGTCATGATCAGGGCCATGGCCATGCCCTCTGGGTTCGGGGTCGAGTCGGGATGATCCTGTCCGACCTCCACGTCGTCGGGGCGTGGATAGTCATCGCCGGCAACGCGGTGGCGGGCCTGTGGGCCCTGGCCGCCCACTGGTGCCCGCAGCTGCGCATCCGGGCACTGTGGTGGTTCACGGCGGTGGTCGAGGTGGCCATCTTCGTCCAGGTCATCCTGGGGGTGGCCATGGTGGCCGGCGAGGGCCGCCAAGCCGAGCAGTTCCACATGTTCTACGGCTTCGTCGCCCTGGTCACCGTGGGGATCATCTACTCCTATCGCCAACAGCTGGAGCGGTGGCGCTACCTGCTCTACGGCCTTGGCGGGCTGTTCCTCATGGGGCTGGGCATCCGGG
>JALZNY010000418.1 GCA_030857525.1 Actinomycetota bacterium | reverse complement strand
GTGGGGCTCCGAACACTGATCGGGTCATGGCCGGTGGCCCGCCAGCTATGCCCGGGGGGCGATCATCTGGCCTTGGGCGCCGCCGTGCGCTCTGATCGAACCGAGTCGATCCACCCTCGCACCGAGGACGCCGACCGGGTCGTCCCCTCGATCTGCCCCTTCTGCGCGGTGGGCTGCGGGCAGCGCATCTACGCCAAGGGCGACGAGATCCTCCACATCGAGGGCGACCCCGACAGCCCCGTCTCCCGAGGCCGGCTGTGCCCTCGGGGATCGTCGACCAAGGACCTGGTGAGCGGTCCGGGACGGGCCACCAAGGTGCGCTATCGCCGCCCCCACGCCAGCGACTGGGAGGACCTATCCCTAGAGCAGGCCATGGACATGATCGCCGATCGCATCATCGCCTCCCGGGCGGCTCACTGGCGCGACACTGACGACGACGGCGTTCCCCTCAACCACACCTTGTCGTTCGGCACGCTCGGAGGCGCCGCCTGCGACAACGAGGAGAACTACCTCATCAAGAAGCTGTTCACCGCGCTGGGCGCCCTGCAGATCGAGAACCAGGCCCGCATCTGACACTCGGCCACCGTCCCCGGTCTGGGGACCTCCTTCGGCCGGGGTGGCGCCACCACCTTCCCCCGCGACCTCCTCAACAGCGACTGCATCGTCATCATGGGATCGAACATGGCCGAGTGCCACCCGGTGGCGTTCCAGTGGGTGGTCGAGGCCCGCCAGCGGGGAGCCAAGGTGTTCCACGTCGACCCCCGCTTCACCCGTACCAGCGCCCAGGCCGACCGCCACGTCTGCCTGCGTCCCGGCAGTGATATCGCCTTCCTCGGCGGCATCGTCAACCACATCCTGTCGACGGGTTCGGAGTTCCGGGAATACGTGGTGAACTACACCAACGCCCCCCACCTCGTCTCCGAGGACCTACGCCTGCCCGACGACCTCGACGGCTTCTTCTCGGGGTGGGACCCCGATACGGCCACCTACGACAACGCCTCTTGGCGCTATGACGGACCTACGGTGCGAGCCGCGGCCGGACGTCCCGGTCCCGCCCGGAGCCAGACGTTCCAGTCGGCCCCCACCGCCGTCGAGCACGACGCCATCCAGACCGATCCCACGCTGGAGCACCCTCGCTGCGTCTTCCAGGTGCTCAAGCGCCACTTCCGCCGCTACACCCCCGCCTTCGTGGCCGAGGCCTGCGGGGTACCCGAGAAGCAGTTCCTCGAGGTGGCCGAGGCCTTGTGCGCCAACTCCGGGCGCGAGCGCACCTCGGCCTTCGTCTACTCGGTGGGCTGGACCCAGCACACCGTCGGCGTGCAGTACATCCGCACCGCATCCATCATCCAGCTGCTCCTGGGCAACGTGGGCCGGCCGGGCGGCGGCATCCTCGCCCTACGGGGCCACGCCAGCATCCAGGGCTCCACCGACATCCCCACCCTCTACGACCTGCTGCCCGGCTACCTCCCCATGCCGATGGCGACCCAGCACCCGACCCTGGCCGACTACGTGGACCACGGCACGGCCAGCAAAGGGTTCTGGGGCAACACCGGGGCCTACCTCACCAGCCTCCTCAAGGCCTGGTGGGGCGACGCCGCCACCGCCGACAACGACTTCTGCTACGGCCACCTCCCCCGCCTCACCGGCGACCACAGCGCCTACCGAACCGCCCTGGACATGCTCGACGGCAAGGTCGAGGGCTACCTCCTCTTCGGCGAGAACCCCGCCGTCGGATCGGCCAACTCCCGCCTGCACCGCCTGGCCCTGGCCCAGCTCGACTGGCTCGTGGTGCGTGACCTGAGCGAGATCGAGAGCGCCACCTTCTGGCGCGACGGCCCCGAGATCGAGACGGGTGAGCTGCGTACCGCCGACATCGGCACGGAGGTGTTCTTCCTGCCCGCCGCCGCCCACACCGAGAAGGACGGCACGTTCACCAACACCGAGCGACTGCTGCAGTGGCACACCAAGGCGGTGGAGCCGGCGGGAGACTGCCGCTCGGACCTGTGGTTCTGCTACCACCTCGGTCACCTCATCCGCCACAAGCTGGCCGCCTCAGCCGAAGCACGCGACCGACCCATCCTGGACCTCACCTGGGACTACCCAACCGAGGGCCCCCATGAGGAGCCCAGCGCCGACGCCGTGCTGGCCGAGATCAACGGCTGGGACGCCCAGGGC
>JALZNY010000417.1 GCA_030857525.1 Actinomycetota bacterium | reverse complement strand
CGCCCACCCCGTCCCCCATCGCCCTGCCGCCCACCACGGCCAACCCGGTGACGCCGCCCAGCGGCCGGGCCATCGCCATCCTGCCGGGCGAGGGCGACGACGACTCCACCCGCTACGCCCTGGCCGTACCGGCCGGGCTACTGGTGGCCGGGGTGGGGACGGCAGCGCTGCGGGTGCGCGGCAAGCTCGACCCGACCTCCTGAGCCGACATCAGTCCGGGCCGCGGCCCACCAGGTCGACCAGGGCGGCGTAGGTCGCCTGCAACGGGCCGCGCTCCACCCGCTCGTCGGCGTGGTGGGCCAGCGGGGGGTCGCCGGGCCCCAGGTTGCAGGCGGGGAGGCCCAGAGCGGCGAAGCGGGCCACGTCGGTCCAGCCCAGCTTGGCCCGCACGGTCATCCCCGAGCGATGTACCAGGGTCTGCAGCAAGGGATGGCCGAGGCCGGGCCGGGCGCCGGGGGCCACGTCGACCACCTCGAGGCGGTCGTCGGGTCCGAGCGCCGGCTCCAGCAGGCCACGGAGGTGACGCTCGGCCTCCTCGGGGCTGTGGTCGGGGGCGTAGCGGTGGTTGAGGGTGAGGGTCACTGAGTCGGGGACCACGTTGGCGGCCACCCCGCCGTGCACGGCCACGGCCTGGAGGGCCTCGGCGAACTGGCACCCGTCTAGCACCGGTCGCCGGCCCTGGTAGCCGGCCACCACCTCGAGCAGGGGGCCGAGGCGGTGCACGGCGTTGACCCCCATCCACGGACGGGCGGAATGGGCCCGGACCCCCACCATCTCCACCTCCAGGCGCATGGTCCCCTGGCAACCGGCCTCGATCACGGCCCCGGTGGGCTCGCCCAGGATGGCGGCGTGGCCGGCCAGGAGCTCGGGCCGCTGGGCAGCCAGGTGGCCGAGGCCGCTGAAGCGGGCCTCCACCTCCTCGCCGGCGTAGAAGACGAAGGTGAGGTCGACGGCAGGCTCGTCGAGGCGCTCGGCCAGCTCCAGGAACACCGCCAGGCCGGACTTCATGTCGGAGGCGCCCAGGCCGTGCACCACGTCGCTCTCGATACGAGCCACCTCGTTGCCGTTGGCGGGCACGGTGTCGAGGTGGCCGGCCAGGATCAGCCTCCAGCGTCGGCCCAGAGAGGTGCGGGCCACCAAGTTGTCGCCGAGACGTTCGACGGACAGCCCCGGTCGGGCCCCCAGCCGGGCCTCGACGTGATCGGCCAGGGCTCGCTCGTGGTGGCTGACCGAGGCGATGTCGATGAGCTCGGCGGTGCGGGCCAGGAGATCGCTGCTGTGCTCCTTGGTGAGCACGCCCGAGGGGGGGCTCACACGGTGGCGCCGTGGGTGCGCAGCACCTCGTTGAGCTGGGCCTTCTCGTGGCGCTGGCCCTCGGTCAGGCGCTTGATCACCAACACGCAGGGCAGGCCGAACTCACCGCCGGCGAAGGTTCGCCGGCGGGTGGCCGTCACCGCCACGCACCAGGGCGGTACCACGCCCCGGCTCAGCTCCTCGCCGGTCTCGGCGTCGATCACCGGGACGCTGGCGGCCAGGATCACCCCGGCGCCGAGGACCGCACCCTGGCCCACCCGGGCCCCTTCCACCACCATGCAGCGGCTGCCGATCAGGGCGTCGTCACCCACGAAGACGGGGGCGGCCTGGGGCGGCTCCAGCACGCCGCCGATGCCTACGCCGCCCGAGAGGTGCACGTTGGCCCCCACCTGGGCGCACGAGCCCACCGTGGCCCAGGTGTCGACCATGGTGTTGGCGCCCACCCGGGCCCCGATGTTGACGTAGCTGGGCATCAGGACCACGCCCCGATCGAGGAACGAGCCCCACCGGGCCGACGCCCCGGGCGCGACCCGGACCCCGGCCTCGGCGTGGCCTCCCTTGAGGGGGATCTTGTCGGCGAACTCGAAGGGGCCGACCTCCACGGTGTCCATCCGGGACTGGTGGAACAGCAACAGGATGGCCCGCTTGAGCCACTCGTGCACCACCACCTGGCCGTCGGCGCCCAGCTCGGCCACCCGGGCCTGGCCGGTGTCGAGTAGGCCAACCGCCTCCAACACCACCCTCCCGGTGTCGGCATCGCCGGGCACGAGCTCCGCCCGGCGCTCCCACAACTCGTCGATCTGGGTCTCCAGGCTGGCCATGGCCGCAGGCTAGAGGACGTTCACGACTTGGCCTGCTCGCATGGAAGGTGGCG
>JALZNY010000074.1 GCA_030857525.1 Actinomycetota bacterium | reverse complement strand
GACCGGTCGGATCCGGCGGGAGTGTCGACCGCCGGCGCCGGCCAACCGGGGTCACCGGGCCAGAGGTAGGTGGTCATGTCTCTTTCGTCGCGCTGATCTCAACCGCTGTCAACCCCCCGATGAGGCCTTCGCCGGATGCCCACCGGCCAGCACGGCAAGAAGGGCTTCGCCGTAGCGCTCGGCTTTCACGGGACCGAGGCCGGGCACGGCCAACAGCGCCTCCCGAGTTGCCGGTCGGGCTTCGGCCAGGGCGGCCAGGGTGGTGTCGTGGAACACCACGAACGCCGGTACCCCTCCCGCCTTGGCTGCCCCCGTACGCCAGGTCTTGAGCGCGGCCAGCAGCGCAGGGTCGGCGTTGCGGCCGACCTCGACCTGACCCCGTCCCCTGGCCGGACCGCCCCGGGCGCCCCGCAACCGGGTCCGCTCTGCCGCCAGCCGTGATCGCCACTCGGCTGGACCGGACGGCACCGATCCGGTGGCGAGCGCGGCTCGGGCGGCCTCGATCTCCTCCCACCAGGGCGAGGGTTGACGGCGCATGGTGCGGCTGCCGACCGTCCGTTCGCGGGCCCACGAGCAGTGCAGCTCCCGCTCGGCCCTGGTGACCGCGACGTAGAGAAGCCGCCGTTCCTCCTCCTTGGCATCCTCGGTCTTGGCGAAGGAGATGGGGACGAGGCCACGTTCGAGCCCGGCCAGGAAGACCACCGGCCACTCGAGGCCCTTGGCCGAATGGAAGGTGGCCAGCTCCACCGCGTCGGCCGAGGCCCGGGGCGCCTCGCTGCGCAGCGTGGCCCCCAGCCAGGCCACGAACCCGGCCACCGTGGCGTCGGACTCGAGGGCGAGGTAGTCGTGCCCGAGGCGGACCAGCTCCTCGAGCACGGCCAGGCGTTCCCCGGCGGGACCATCGAGGTCGAGGAGCGGCGGCGTGTCGTCGAGGAGCGTGAGGTTGGTAGCCGGCCCGGTCGCCGGCCCGGTCGCCGGCCGGCGCAGGGCGGCGGCCATGTCGGCCAGCCCGGTGTCGACCCGGGCGTGGGACGGGCCCAGCTCGCGCAGCGCCGACTTGACCTCCGGCCGCTGCAGGAAGGCTCCACCCCCCCTGACCCGCACGGGGATGCCGGCGGCACCGAGGGCTCGCTCGAAGGCCACGAGCTGGGCGTTGGTGCGGGTGAGCACGGCCAGCTCCGACCAAGCCGACCCGGGACGGTGGTGGTCGCGGATGGCCCGAGCGATCCCCCGAGCTTCGTCCACCTCTGTGTCGAAGCTGCGCAGCCAGGGGAGCGGGCCGTCGGGCCGGCGCGCCCGCAGCAGCCCACCACGACCGGATCCGCCGGAGATCACCGTGCCGGCGACGGCGAGGATCTGCGGGGACGACCGGAAGTTGTCGTCGAGGACGACGACAGTGGCGCCGGGCTCGCGGCGCTCGAACTGCTGGATCTGGGTGGGGTCGGCGCCGTTCCAGGAGTAGATGGCCTGGTTGGGATCGCCCACCACGCACAGGTCGGTGCTGGTGTCGGGGGCCTCCCCTCGCCAGCAGGCCAGCAAAGCGGCCTGGACGGGGTTGACGTCCTGGAACTCGTCGACGAAGAGGTGCCGGTAACGCCATCGCTGCGCAGCCGCAAAGGCGTGGTCGTGGGTGAGGGCGCCGACGCAGTCGAGGAGCAGGTCGTCGAAGTCGAGCTGGCCCCGCCGGCGTTTCTCGTCCTCGTAGCGCCGGTAGAGCGAGGCCATGGCCGGGGCGGGCAGGGGGGGTTGGCGTCCGGCGGCGGCGGCCGCGGCCTCGTAGCGCTCGGGTTCGATCATGCGGGCCTTGGCCCACTCGATCTCCCCGGCCAGGTCAGCCGGTTGCACCCGAGGACCGCCCGCCCCCCCCGCCAGGCGGGCCAGGACGCCGGCCTTGCGCTCGAGGAGGGTTGGCGGCGTGCGGTCGTTGTCGGCCCACCAGCGCCGGAGCTGGGCGTAGGCCAGGGCGTGGAAGGTGCCGGCCACCACCCGGTCACGCACCCCCAGGGCCTCGAGGCGTCGGCCCAACTCGGTGGCCGCCTTGCGCGTGAAGGTCAGGGCCAGGACGTGACGGGGATCGGCTGTGTCGGTAGCCACCCGGTAGGCGATGCGGCGGGTGAGCACGCGGGTCTTGCCTGACCCCGCCCCGGCCAGGATGCAAAGGGGCGCACCAGGGGTGGTGACCGCCTCGGCCTGACGCTCGGTCAAGCCGTCGAGGAGCGAGGCGGGATCCATCGGTTGCACACTACGGAGCGGGTGCGACAGCCGGGTGGATGGAAGCGTCGAGGGCGAGGGCGGCGACGGCGGCTTGGCCGATGCAGATGCCGCCGTCGTTGGGCGGGATCTGGTGGTGCACCAAGACCCGCAGCCCGGCGTCGCGACACGTCTCCTCGATCACCTGGCTGAGGCGGGCGTTCTGGAACACCCCGCCGGACAGGGCCACGGTGTCGAGACCCAGGCTGCGGGCCAGATCGGCGGCGAGGCGGGCGGTAGAGAGCCCCAGCCCGTCGTGGAAGCCGGCGGCAATGACCGGGACGGGCGTCCCCGCCTCGCGTTCGGCCACCACCCGGGCGATCAGTGGGCCGGGGTCGAGGACCACCCCCTCGCCGTCGTGCTCGACGGCCACCTCGTAGCCGGCCCCGTCACCGACGGGCACTCCGGCGGCGGCAGCCTCGAGGGCGATGGCGGCCTGGGCCTCGTAGGTCAGGCGAGGATGGAGGCCGACCAGGGCGGCCACAGCGTCGAACAGCCGCCCCACGCTCGTGGTCGTGGCCGTGCGTGGATGCTCGATGAGTGAGTGCACGGCGGACCAGCGGTCGTCGACGCCCCGTCCGTAGCGCTCGGCCGCGGCTGGACCGAGGGCGGCGTCGGTCCAGGCCATGGCCATTCGCCAGGGCTCCTTGTTGGCCCGGTCGCCTCCGGGCAGGGGAACGGGGCGGAGGTGGCCCACCCGGCGGAAACCCTGGAGGTCGGCTACGAGCAACTCGCCACCCCACAGCGTCCCGCACGGCCCCAGGCCGAGGCCGTCGAAGGCAAGGCCCAGCACGGGCCCGGTGTGGCCGTGCTCGACCAGGCATGAGGCGATGTGGGCATGGTGGTGCTGGACTCCGAACGTGGGTAGCTCGCTGTCCAGGGCGAACTTGGTGGAGAGGTACTCGGGATGCAGGTCATGGGCCACCACCTCGGGCGCGACGCCGGCGAGGTGGCTGAGGTGGTCGACGGCCTGGAGGAACGAGCGGTAGGCAGCCAGGTGCTCGAGGTCGCCGATGTGGTGGCTGGCCACCACCACCCGGTCCTTGGCCACGGCGACGGTGTTCTTGAGCTCGGCGCCCACGGCCAGCACCTGACGACGGGCCGGGCCGGGCAGGGCCAGGGGCTCGGGGGCGTAGCCCCGGGAGCGCCGGACCATCTGGACATCGCCGCCTGATCGGGACCGGACCACTGAGTCGTCGCAGCGGATGTGGATGGGCCGGTCGTGGGTGAGGATCGCGTCGGCCATCGGTCCCAGACGGGCGACGGCGTCATCGTCGATATGGGCGATGGGCTCGTCGCTGGCGTTGCCGCTGGTCATCACCAACGGGCAACCGACCCGGGCCAGCAGCAGGTGGTGCAAGGGGGTGTAGGGCAACATGAGCCCCAGCTCGGGGAGGCCGGGGGCCACGCCACCGGCGAGGTCGGCGCCGGCTCGACGGGGGGCCAGGACGATGGGGCGCCGGGCCGAGGCCAGGGCGACCTTGGCTGCGGGCGGCAGCTCACCCAGGGAGCGGGCGGTCTCGAGGTCGGCGACCATGACGGCAAAGGGCTTGTCATCGCGGTGCTTGCGCCGGCGGAGCTTGGCCACGGCCTCGTCGTCGGAGGCCAACGCCGCCAGGTGGTAACCGCCCAGTCCCTTGACGGCCACGATCTCGCCGGCCAGCAGAGCGCCAGCAGCACCGGCCAGGGCCTCACCCCGCTCCGCCCGGGGCTTCCCGTCGGGGGCGAGCAGGCGCAGGTGGGGCCCGCAGACCGGGCAGGCGTTGGGCTGGGCGTGGAAGCGCCGGTCGGCGGGGTCGTGGTATTCGGCTGTGCACGCCGGGCACATGGGGAATCCCGCCATGGTGGTGGCCGGCCGGTCGTAGGGGATGCCTCGGATGATGGTGTAGCGAGGTCCGCAGTTGGTGCAGTTGGTGAAGGGGTACTCGAAGCGCCGGTCGCAAGGGTCGGCCACCTCGGCCAGGCAATCGTCGCAGGTGGCCACGTCGACGCTCACCGCCGCAGCGGGGGCGGCGCCGGGCCGACTCTCCACGATCCGCAAGGCCGTCGCGTCACCGGTCGGGGAGAGCGGGGTTACCTCCACCCTGCTCACCCGGGCCAGGGGGGGAGCATCGTCGACCAGCCGCCGTGTCAGCTCATCGAGCGCCTCGACCGGTCCCTCGACCTCGACCAGGACCCCCTCACTGTCGTTGCACACCTCACCGCCCAACCCCAGCTCAGTGGCAACCCGATACACGAAAGGCCGAAATCCCACCCCCTGCACCGTCCCAGCCACCCGAACCCGCCACCGCTCGATCAACGCCACAGCATCATCCTGGCGGCCTGCCTCTGATCATGGACGATCGGAGCCGCCAAAGGCGGCGAACCACGGAAGGTCCCGGCCGCTGCCGGCACGCCAGTCGCCGAAGGCGACCCCCCTGCAAGGTCCTGGCCGCAGGCCGCACCTGCCGCCGAAGGCGGCCGCACTGGATTGCGGCCCAGGCGAGCGAAAGCGAGCCAGGAAGGTGCTCAGCGCGGAGGGCGCCGGCTGTGCCGGTGCCCGGAGCACGATCAAATCTCGCCCGAACGGAGTGGAGCGAAGCGGAACGAGTGAGGGCGAAAGGCGTCAGCAGATCCGCGGCAGCGGGTCGCCGGCGAGCATGTCGACGATGCGGTTGCCACCGAAGCCGGTGTTGATGACCACCATGCCCGGCGGATCGGCGCGGATCTCACCGATGAGGGCGGCGTCGGGGCCGAGGGGATGGGCCCGTAGGGCGGCCAGGGCGGCATCGGCCTCCTGGGGCGGGACCACGGCCACCAGCTTGCCCTCGTTGGCCACGTAGAGCGGATCGATGCCCAGGATCTCACACGCGCCGTTGACGGCCGGGCGGATGGGCAGGTCGGCCTCGTCGAGGATCACGGCCAGCTCGGCGTCGCGCGCCAGCTCGTTGCACACCGTGGCCACGCCACCCCGAGTCGGGTCCCGCAGCCAGCGGGTACCCGGCGCGGCGCCGAGCAGGGCTTGGACCAGGCCGCCCAGGGGGGCGGTGTCGGACTCGATGTCGGCCTCGATGCCCAGCTCACCCCGGGCCAGCATGACGGCTACCCCGTGGTCGCCGATCGTGCCCGAGACCAGCACCCGGTCGCCGGGGCGGACCGAGCGGGCGTCGAGGTGCACGTCGGCCGGGATTACGCCCATGCCGGCGGTAGCGATGTAGAGGCCGTCGGCCGCGCCCTTGCTGACGACCTTGGTGTCGCCGGTGACGATGGTGACGCCGGCGTTGGCGGCCGCCTCGGCCATGTCGGCCACGATGGCCCGCAGCTCGGCCACAGGAAAGCCGTCCTCGAGGATGAAGGCGGCCGAGACCCATTGCGGGACGGCCCCCATCATGGCCACATCGTTGACCGTCCCGTGCACGGCCAGGTGACCGATGGAACCACCCGGGAACCGCAGCGGGTTGACCACCGACGAGTCGGTGGAGAACGCCACCCGCTCGCCCGAAGGCAGGGTGAGGGCGGCCCCGTCGGTGAGCGGGGCCAAGGCGTCGTTGGCGAAGGCCTGGAGGAACACGCCGTCGACCAGGGCAGCCGATGCCTTGCCTCCCGCCCCGTGGGCCGAGTTGATGAAGTCGTCGCGCATTCGAGGAGATTTGCGCCGGAAGGCCTCGATGCGACGCAGCACCACCTCCTCGGGAGAGACGTGCTCCTCTTCGGGCTCGGGCCGCTCCGTCCCGAGAGGGGTCACGCCGAGTGGACGGGGATGCGGGCCGCCGCCGCCGCCTCCCGGGTGAAGCGGCCGTAGTTGTAGTAGGCGGCGCAGGCGCCTTCGGAGGAGACCATGCACGTACCGATAGGTGTCTCGGGGGTGCAGGCGGTGCCGAAGACCTTGCACTCCCAGGGCTTGATGACGCCCTTGAGCACCTCGCCGCACTGGCACGCCTTGGGGTCGGCCACCCGGACGCCGGGCACCAGGTAGCGCAGCTCGGCGTCCCAGGGAGCGAAGGCGTCGCTGAGCTTGAGGCCCGAATGCGAGATGAAGCCCAGCCCCCGCCACTCGAAGTGCGGGCGCAGCTCGAACACCTCGGCCAGCACCTCCAGGGCTCGGATGTTGCCCTCGTCGCGCACCGCCCGGGTGTACTGGTTCTCCACCTCACAGCGGCCGTCGCGCAGCTGGCGCAAGAGCATGACGATGCCCTGGAGGATGTCGAGGGGCTCGAACCCAGAGGTCACCAGCGGCTTGCCGTAGACGGCGGGCACGAAGCGGTAGGGCCGGTTGCCGATCACCGTGCTCACGTGCCCGGGGCCGATGAAGCCGTCGAGGCGCAGGTCGGGCGAATCCAGGATGGCCTTCAGCGGCGGAACGATGGTGACGTGGTTGGAGAATACGCTGAAGTTGGTGACGCCCGCAGCCCGGGCCTTGATGAGGGTCACCGCGGTGGACGGCGCCGTGGTCTCGAAGCCGATGGCGAAGAAGATCACCTGGCGGTCGGGGTTGACCATGGCGATGCGCA
>JALZNY010000416.1 GCA_030857525.1 Actinomycetota bacterium | reverse complement strand
CGGCGAACCGCATGACCGCCGCCCTGGCCGATGAGGGCGTGGCCCTGGCACTGGCCCCCGACGACGCCGACCCCGCCACCCTGGTCCGCCCCGGGGGCCACGCCGTGGTGGCGCCCCTCGATCGGGGCTTCGTCCTGCCCGCTGCCCGCCTGGCCGTGCTGAGCGAACGCGACGTCACCGGCCGGCGCCGGGCGCATCGCCCCGCCCGTCCCCGCCGCCGCGACGCCGCCGGGTTCTTCGACGATCTGAAGGCGGGCGACTACGTCGTGCACGTCCAGCACGGCGTGGCCCGCTACGGCGGCATGGTCACGCGATCCATGGGCGGCACCGAGCGCGACTACCTCCTGCTCGAGTACCGGGGGGGCGACAAGCTCTACGTCCCCTCCGACCAGATCGACGCCGTGCGCCACCACACCGGGAGCGACACGCCCACCTTGCACCGCATGGGTGGGGCCGAGTGGCAGCGGGCCCGGGCCCAGGCCCGCAACGCCACCCGGGAGATCGCCCAGGAGCTGGTGGTGCTCTACCAGCAGCGCGCCGCCACCACCGGCCACGCCTTTCCCCCCGACACCCCCTGGCAGCGGGAGTTGGAGGAGTCGTTCCCCTACAAGGAGACGCCCGATCAGGAGCGGGCCATCGTCGAGGTCAAGGCCGATATGGAGCTGGCCCGGCCCATGGACCGCCTGGTGTGCGGCGACGTGGGCTTCGGCAAGACCGAGATCGCCCTGCGGGCGGCGTTCAAGGCGGTCCAGGACGGCGTGCAGGTGGCCGTGCTCGTGCCCACCACCCTGCTGGCCCAGCAGCACGGCACCACCTTCGCCGAGCGCTTCGCCCCCTACCCGGTGCGCGTCGAGGTGCTCAGCCGCTTCCTGACCCCGGCCCAGGTCAAGGCCGTCGTGCAGGGGGTGGCCGACGGAGAGGTCGACGTGGTCATCGGCACCCATCGCCTGCTCAGCGCCGACATCAACTTCAAGCGCCTCGGGCTGCTCGTGGTCGACGAGGAGCAGCGCTTCGGAGTGAGCCACAAGGAGGCCATCAAGGCGCTCAAGGCCAACGTCGACATCCTCACCCTGTCGGCCACGCCCATCCCCCGGACCCTGGAGCTGAGCCTGACCGGCATCCGCGACCTCAGCCTGCTCCACACCCCGCCGGCCGAGCGCCAGCCCATCCTCACCTACGTGGGGGAGTACGACGAGCGGGCCGTGGCCGAGGCCCTGCGCCGGGAGCTGTTGCGCGAGGGCCAGGTGTTCTTCGTCCACAACCGGGTGGCCGACATCGACCAGGTCGCCGCCGACCTGCGCGAGCTCGTGCCCGAAGCCCGCATCGCCGTGGCCCATGGTCAGATGGACGAGGGCAGCCTGGAGAAGGTCGTGCTCGACTTCTGGCACGGCGACCACGACGTGTTGGTGTGCACCACCATCATCGAGTCGGGCATCGACATGCCTACGGTGAACACCCTTGTCGTGGACCGGGCCGACCGCCTTGGTCTGGGCCAGCTCCACCAGCTCCGGGGACGGGTGGGACGGGCCGGCACCCGGGCCTACGCCTACCTGTTCCACCCTCGCGACCACACCCTCTCGGAGGACGCCTACGAGCGGCTCAAGACCATCGGCGAGGCCACCGAGCTGGGCTCGGGCTTCAAGATCGCCATGCGCGACCTCGAGATCCGCGGCGCCGGCAACCTGTTGGGGGAGAGCCAGTCGGGCCACATCGCCGCGGTGGGCTACGACTTGTACGTGCAGATGGTCAGCGAGGCGGTGGCCGAGCTGAAGGGGGAGCGCCCGGTCGAGCCGGGCGAGATCACCCTCGACCTCCCCCTTGACGCCCACCTCCCGTCCGCCTACGTCGCCCGTGAGGAGCTGCGCCTGGAGGCATACCGTCGCCTGGCCGGGGTGACCACCGCCGAGGAGGTGGCCGACGTGCGCCGGGAGTGGGAGGACCGCTACGGCCCGGTCCCGGCGCCGGCCGAGGCCCTGCTGGCTGTGGCTCGCCTGCGGGCCGAGTGCCACCGCACCGGGGTCCGCCAGGTGATGGTGAGCGCCAGTCCGGTCGGCACCGGCAAGCTGGCCCGGCTGTCGCCGGTGCGGCTGCGCCCCAGCGCCGCCCTTCGGCTGCGGCGCCTGCAGCGCGACGCCATCTACCGCGAGGAGCTGGGCCAACTCGTCGTCCCCCTGGCCCGGGGGACCGATCCGGCCGACACCCTCACC
>JALZNY010000415.1 GCA_030857525.1 Actinomycetota bacterium | reverse complement strand
TCCCGGCGGCCGATGTCGCGCCAGGTCGACTGGGAGGAGGTCGCCACCCAGACCACCGGCCTCAGCGGAGCCGAGCTGGCCAACATCATCAACGAGGCCTCGTTGCTGGCCGCCCGGCGCCACCGGACCAAGATCACGGCTGACGAGATCGAGGAGGCGGTGGCCCGGGTGTCAGGCGGGGCCCGCAGCTCCCGGCTCATCCACGAGGACGAGAAGCGCCTCATCGCCTACCACGAGGCGGGCCACGCCCTGCTCTCGCTCCTGCTCAAGAACGTCAAGCTCCCGGCCCGGGTGTCGATCGTGCCCCGGGCCAGCTCGTCGGAGAAGTCGGCCTGGTCCTTCGGCGACGACCGCACCACGTTGGGCAAGCGCGAGCTCATGGCCCAGCTCATCGTCCTGCTCGGTGGCCGGGCGTCGGAGATGGCCACCTTCGGCGAGCCCAGCACCCGCTCCGAGGACGACCTCGACGACGCGGCCAAGCTGGCCCGCAAGATGGTGGAGCGCTGGGCCATGACCGGGCGCTTCGAGCTGGCCGGGCGCAACGACGACGCTGTCACCCGCTCCCGCACCGAGAGCCGGTCGGAGCCGGCCGTGGCCAAGCTGCTGTCGCAAGCCGAGCAGGCGGCCCGGTCGATCCTGCGCGACAACGCAGCCCGGCTGGTGGCGGTGGCCGAGCACCTGGTGCACTCAGAGACGCTCACCGTGGCCGAGATGGCCCGGGTGGCCGGTCTACCCGACCCGGCCGCGGATCGGGTCGTCGAACAGCCCGACCTGCTGCCCCCGGCCGTGGCCTCCTCGCCGTTGGCCCGCATCCACGGCTGAGAGTTCCCCCTGCGCCTGTTCGTCGCCGCCTGTCCGCCCGATGACGTGGTCGGTACCCTCGCCGGCCTCCCCCGTCCCGAGCGTCCCGGCCTGCGTTGGTCGCCGTCCACCCAGTGGCACGTCACGCTTCGCTTCTTCGGCGACGTCGACGTCGACGAGGGGGTCCTCGCCGGTCAGCAGGTGGCCGAGGCCGCCGAGTTGGGCCGGCCGGCCGTGGCCGAGTTGGGTCCGGCGCTCGGGGCCTTCGGCCGCAAGATCCTGCACGTGCCCGTGAGCGGCCTGGAGGCGTTGGCGCAGGTGCTCAGGCGGAGCACGACCGAGGTGGGAGCCACGCCCTCGGCGTCGCCCTTCGAGGGCCACATCACCTTGGCCCGCAACCGAGGGAAGGGTTCCTTGGACGATCTCATCGGGGCTCCGGTGGTGGGTTCGTGGAAGGTGGAGGAGATCGCCCTGGTGGCCAGCATCTCGACCGGCGAGCCCGGGGTGCCCAACCGCCACGAGGTGGTGGCCACCTTCCCGCTGGGCTCCCCGGCCTGAAGTTCGCTAGAAGGGCCCGAAGCGATCGTTCAGCAGGACCGAGGCGTAGATGACGCCGAGGAAGATCGTCCAGCCCCCCGCGTAGGCCAGCGTCCAGCGGTCGCCGGCCTTGCCGCGCAGGGCGAAGTACCAGCAGGGGGGTGCCGCCAGTGCCAGGGCCAGGGGCACGAGCAGGAACACGTAGGCGAGGGGAGTGGGGAGGCCCCCTCCGCCGAAGTAGCTGATGGTCGCGGCCATCTGCAGGCCGAACAGGGCGCCGGCCAGGAACACGACGGCGCGCAGCAGGGCCAGGCCGAGGCGTCCCGACGAGCGGGCAAGCTTCCTGGGGGAATCGTGGCGCCCCATCCACTCGTCGAGGGCAGGCGGGTTGTCCGCCCACCATGACCGGCTCCGCCACCTCGCTGCCCCCACCGGCGGTCGACCTTAGGTCGCCGGTGGGCACTGTGCCGGAGATGCTTGAACGAACTATCGTTCGTGACTAGGGTGAGACGAACCACACGGAGGGAATTCCACTCGTGGTAGTTGTCTCACCCCCTTCGTAGGGTGTTGCCCAATCGGACCGCCGAGGTCCCGAACTATCCCCAGAACGGCAAGCCCGACAGAGACAGGAGCGACAAGTGGACCGAGCGAAGGCACTGGAGATGGCGGTGGGCCAGATCCACAAGAACCATGGCAAGGGCGCCATCATGAAGATGGGCGACAAGACATCGATGGACATCGAGGCCATCTCCACCGGGGCCCTCGCCCTCGACCTCGCCCTGGGCATCGGCGGCCTGCCCCGGGGCCGGGTGGTCGAGGTCTACGGGCCTGAGTCCTCCGGCAAGTCCACCCTGGCCATGCACGTGGTGGCCGAG
>JALZNY010000414.1 GCA_030857525.1 Actinomycetota bacterium | reverse complement strand
GGGCCGGGTGGTCCGGGCCCCGGCGCCGCGTGCGGGCCGCTCGGGGAGGGGCTCCGCCGCCGCCTCGGGCGTCTCGCCCGTGGTGCGCCGCCCTCGCCGACCCACCTGGACCGGTGGTTGGGGCGGCTCCTCGGGTTCGTCGAAGGAGAAGAAGTCGTCGGGGCCAGGTCGATCGGAGGTGTCGAGGGCGCCGATGCGGGTCTGGTCGTCATGCAGCATGGAGGCGTCGTCGTAGTCGGGCTCGGCCCAGTCGCTGGACTGGTCCCGCCAACGTGGGCCTGAGGTGGCGAAGCTCGACCACGCCTCGAGATCGTCGGCCTGCTCGTCTCCCTTTGCCTCAGGCACGATTACCGGCACCTCCCCGCTCGGGGGCTCGGTCCAGGGCTGGAGCGGCGTCTGGGGAGCGTTGCTGACCCGGGGGCGGGCGACGTCGGTGACGTCGCTGCCGGCCGTCAGGGGGAATCGCATGGCCGGGCGGACGTCGTCGGGCGGCGCCTCGGGCCGGTCGCCGTAGCGGGGCGTGCCCATGCCCCGCCGGGGCGCCACCTCACCCCGCTCGATGGCTTCGGCGGCTTCGTCGGCCCCGATTATCCGCACCCCCTCGGGCTTCTCCCGGCTCTCGCCCTCGTCGTCGCGGCGGCGACCGCTACGCGAGGTTGGTTGGACATCGGTGTCGTCTTCAGGTCGCTCCCAGAACGGACGCTCGTCCATCGGACCTCCTCGGTCGGTGGTGATGCGGATGGGGATCTTCCAGAGGTGGCCTACACCTCCAGGAGCTCCCGTTCCTTGTGCTCGAGGGCGACGTCGATGTCGCCGACGTAGCGAGTGGTCAGCTTCTCCAGCTCCTTCTCGGCCCGTTCCCGCTCGTCGGCCGATGTTCCCCCGTCGTCTTCGAGCACCTCCAGGTCGTGGCGGGCGGCCCGGCGCAGGTTGCGCACGGCGACCCGTCCCTCCTCGGCCATGTGCTTGACCACCTTCACGAAGTCCTTGCGGCGCTCGGCGGTCAGCGGGGGGAAGGCGAGGCGAATGACGTGGCCGTCGTTGCTGGGGTTGATGCCGAGATCGGAGTTCTGGATGGCCTTCTCGATGGCGGCCATGGCGCCCCGGTCGAAGGGCTGGACCACGAGCATGCGGGCCTCGGGGATGCTGAAGCCGGCCAACTGCTGCAGCGGCACCTCGGAGCCGTAGTACTCCACCGAGAGCTTCTCGACCAGCGCCGGGGTGGCCCGCCCGGTGCGGATCGAGCTGAACTCAGCCTGGGCGTGGGAGACGGCCTTGGCCATCTTGGCCCCGGCATCGGCAAGGATGTCCTCGATCACCTCACCAGGGTACCGATCCGCTCGCGCCCGATGAGGACACGGCGGATGTTGCCGTGTTGGAGGACATCGAAGACCACGATGGGGAGCTTGTGGTCCATGCAGAAGGTGATCGACGTGTGGTCCATCACCTTGAGCCCACGGTTGAGCACCTCCATGTAGGTCAGCTCGTCGAGCTTGACCGCCTCGGGGTCGAGTCGGGGATCGGCGGAGTAGACGCCGTCGATGCCCGAGTGGGTGCCCTTGAGGATGGCGTCGGCGTCGATCTCGGCGGCGCGGAGGGCGGCGGGGGTGTCGGTGGTGAAGAAGGGGTTGCCCAGCCCCCCGGCCAGGATCACCACCCGGCCCCGCTCCAGGTGGCGGATGGCCCGGCGCCGGATGTAGGGCTCAGCCACCTGGGCCATCTGGATCGCGGTCTGCACCCGGGTCGGTTGGTCGAGGCGCTCGAGCGCGTCCTGGAGGGCCAGGGCGTTGATGACGGTGGCCAGCATGCCCATGTAGTCGGACTGGGCCCGGTCCATGCCCGCCCCGGCCCCGGTCATCCCCCGCCAGATGTTGCCACCGCCCACCACCACGGCCACGTCGACATCCAAGTTGCGGCGGGCGTCGACGATCTCGGTGGCGAGCTGGTTGACGATGTCCCCATCGATGGAGGCGCCGCTGGCATCGGAGAACGCCTGCCCCGACAACTTCAGCACCACCCGCTTCCACCGAGCGGCCCCGAGCTCGTCGTCCATCATCAGGGGAGAACCTACCGCAGTCTCTCTCCCGGGTACGGGAGCGAGATCAGGCTCCTGTCAGATCTCGACCTGGGCGAAGCGCACGACGCGGGCGCCGCCGAGGGCCTGGGCCACCGACTGCTTCTCGTCCTTGACGAAGGCCTGGTCGAGCAGGGCGCCG
>JALZNY010000073.1 GCA_030857525.1 Actinomycetota bacterium | reverse complement strand
CCTCGGGCATCTCAGCCAGAGCGTCGATCAACTGGGAGACGTCAGCCACGTCGTAGTCGACCGCGGCGAGCCCGATGGTCCCCGTGGAGCGGCCGAAGCCCCGGGCCGAGTAGGCCATCGCCACGTAGCCGGCGTGGGCGGTCTGGCGGGCCAGGGAGTCGACGTCATCCTTGCTCCCGCCGAAGCCATGGGTCAGCACGACCACCGGGGCCGGGCGGGCGGCGGTCGCCGTCGATGGGAGGTAGAGCGAGGCGTCGAGGCGGATGCGTTGGTCGCCTTCGGGTCCGTCGACCACGTCGAGGGTGAGGGGGCGGACGGTGATCGTGGGTCCGGCGTGGGCCTGAGCGCCGGGAGGGGTGACGGCGACCGAGGCGGCGACGGCGGTCGCCACCAGGACGGCGACCAGGGTGACCAGACGGCAGCGGCCCATGGCGGCTCCTACGAAGGCGGGTCGGGGTGCCAGCCAGTGTGGCAGCGGAGGCGAGCTTTCCGGGGCCGTCGGGGGCAGGAAGAGCTTCGAGCTACCGGACTCAGCTGAGGAGGTTGCCCACCGTGTCTAGGACCTCTTCGACGAGGCCGCCCCCGCCCCCGCCGTCGTCCGTCGATCCAGCCGCGGCGATGCGGTCGCGGGTGCGCTCCCGCAGCTCGGGGAGCCGGCGTTGGCACCCGCCACCCGGACAGCCGGTGGCCACCACGTCGCGGTGGCCGATGAGGGTGCCCGACGCCAAGGGATCGATGCCACGGCTGCCCAGCTTCCAGGCGGCGACGGCGGCCACTGCGTCGAGGGCTGCGTCCGAAGGAGTGGCCCGGTCGTCGGTGAAGGTGCCGAGGATGGCCACCCCCACGCTGCCGGTGTTGTGGCCGTCGGCGTGGGCACCGATGACACCCCGGCCGGCGCCGTCTTCTCCGGTGGATCCGGCGCCCCCGGCCCGACCCTCGTAGATGCGGCCGGCCTGGTCGACCACGAAGTTGTAGCCGATGTCGTTCCAGCCGTTGCCCTGAACGTGGAAGGCGTGGATGGCTCGCATGCGGGCTGGGGGGTTCGCTTCGTCGGTGGCCGTCACCGTGTGGTGCACGATCACCCGGCTGATGGGGGCAAAGTCGGGGCTTCCCCGGCGTAGGCCCTCGTCGGCGCCCCACTGGGACCGGGCCACGATGGGCGGGGCGGGGACGGCGCTGGCGATCAAGCGGGTGGTTCCCAGGTCGACACCGGGCGCCGGCGCCGGCGCTACCGCCAATGACCGTAGGAGGCCGGGACCAGCGGCGAGTGCGCCTGCGCCCACCACCGCCTGCCACAGGAGCTGGCGGCGCAGGACGCGTCTTTTGATGTCCTCGTCAGGCATGGGGGGGAGGCTACTGCGAACCGTCCGGGCAAGAATGGTCAGATGATCCCCGTCGTCACTCCCGAGGAGATGGGGGCCATCGACGCCGCCGCGCCTGATCCCGTCGAGGTGCTGATCGACCGGGCCGGCGCCGCCGTAGCCCGGGCCGTGGTCGAGCTCCTCGGAGGCACCTACGGGCGACGGGTGGTCGTGGTGGCGGGCAAGGGCAACAACGGCGCCGACGGCCGGGAGGCGGCGCGGCGTCTGGACCGGCTGGGCGTGCGAGTCGAGGTCGTCGAGGCCGCCGCTGGTGCCCTGGCCGTGCCGGCCTGCGACCTCGTCGTCGACGCCGCCTACGGCACCGGCTTCCGGGGGACCTGGCGGCCACCCGATCCTGGTGGCGCACCCGTGCTCGCCGTCGACATCCCCAGCGGGGTCGACGGGCTCACCGGGGCGGTCGAGGGCGAGGCCCTGGCGGCCGTGCGCACGGTGACCTTCGCCGCCCTCAAGCCCGGCCTGGTGCTGGGGCGGGGCCGGGAGCGGTCAGGGGCAGTCGAGGTGGCCGACATCGGCCTGGACGCCACCGCCGTGGCCCGGGCCCACCTGGTGATCGATGACGACGTGGCCGCCTGGTTGCCCGAGCGACCCCTCGAGAGCCACAAGTGGCGAGCGGCGGTCTGGGTGGTGGCCGGGAGCCCGGGCATGACCGGCGCCGCCACCCTGGCCAGTCGCAGCGCCCAGCGGGCCGGCGCCGGCTACGTCCGCCTGAGCACGCCGGGAGGACAGGCCGGCGAGGGTGCTCCCCTGGAGGCCGTGGGCGTCCCCCTGCCGGCGAGAGGGTGGGCCGAGGAGGTGCTGTCCGGCTTGGATCGCTTCCGGTCGGTGGTCGTCGGCCCCGGGCTCGGTAGGGGGGACGACGCCGCGGCCGAAGTCCGCCGGCTGGTGGCGGGGTGCCCGGTGCCGCTGGTGGTCGACGGCGATGCTTTGACGGCCTTGGCCGGGGGCCCCCTGACCCTGGCCGCAACCACCGTGTTGACACCGCACGACGGTGAGTACGCCCGCCTGGCCGGTCACCTACCAGGTTCGGACCGGCTGGAGGCAGCCCGGTCCCTGGCCGCCGCCACCGGGGCCACGGTGCTGCTCAAGGGGTCGACCACGGTGGTGGCCTCGCCCAGTGGCCAGGTCCTGCTCACCACCACCGGAGGACCTAGCCTGGCCACCGCCGGGACCGGCGACGTCCTCTCGGGCATCGTGGCCGCCTTCCTCGCCGCCGGGCTCGATCCCCTGCCCGCGACTGCCGCCGCCGCTCACGTCCACGGTCGGGCCGGGAGCCTAGGCTGGCCCCGGGGGCTGGTCGCCGGTGATCTGGTCGACCTGCTGCCCGCCGTGCTCCCGTCCGCCTCGCCCGACCGGCGCGGCCCATCCTCTAGGTAGGCCCCATGCCCCGCACCATGCTCGTCCATCAGGTAATGACCACCGACGTGGTGACCTTCACCCCCGACGAGCCCGTGCAGGAGGCCACCCGACGCCTGATCGATCGAGGGGTCGACGGTGGCCCCGTGGTCGACGAGGGCGGGCACCTGGTGGGCATGCTCAGCAGCGGGGACCTGTTGGTGCAGGAGACCAAGCTCCACTACCCGACGGTGATCTCGCTGTTCGGCGCCTACCTGGAGCTGCCCTCGGCGCACCGCAAGTTCGAGGAGGATCTGCGGCGGGCGGTGGGGGCGACCGTGGGCGACGTGATGCACGACGATCCCGTCGCCTGCGCCGACGACGACACCCTGGAGCGGGCGGCCACGCTCATGCACGACCACGACGTGAGCCGGCTGCCGGTCACCACCAACGGAGAGCTGGTCGGCATCATCGCCCGGGGCGACATCCTGCGGGCGGTGATGGGCGACCCGTCGTCGTGACCGTCGGTCCCGGCGGGCGCCGGTGAGGGGACGGCCGGCATGGGTCGAGGTCGACCTTGCTGCCGTGGCCGCCAACGTTCGAGCCCTCCGCGGGATGGCTGCTCCAGCGGCGCTGTGCGCGGTGGTCAAGGCCGACGGCTACGGCCACGGTGCCGAGGCTGTGGCCCGGGCCGCGCTGGGGGCTGGTGCATCCTGGCTCGCCGTGGCCATGGCCGGGGAGGCCACCCCGTTGCGGGCGGCGGGGATCGACGCCCCGGTGCTGGTGCTGGCCGAACCGTCGCCGGGGGAGTTCGACGACGTGGTGGCCCTCGACCTGCGGCCGACTGTCTACACGCCAGAGGGGATCGAGGGCCTGGCCCGCGCCGTGGCCCGGGCAGGTGCGCCTCCCCTGGCGGTGCACCTCAAGGTCGACACCGGGATGCACCGGGTCGGGGCGGCCCCCGCCGATGCCCTGGCCCTGGCCAGCCAGGTGGCGGAGCGGCCCGAGCTCGTGCTCGAGGGCCTGTGGACCCACTGCGCGGTGGCCGACGTCCCCGCCCACCCCTTCACCGCATTGCAGGCCGAGCGCTTTCGCCTCGTGGTGGAGGAGCTGGCTGCCGCCGGCATGCGACCACCACTGCTCCACGCCGCCAACTCCGCGGCGACGCTCGACCGGCCCGAGCTGCGCCACGACCTCGTGCGCTGCGGCATCACCATCTACGGCCTCGATCCGAGCCCGGCCCTGCACGGCCGCCTGCCGTTGCGCCCGGCCCTGCGCCTCGCCGCCCGGATCTCGCTGGTGCGCATCGTGGTCGCCGGGGAGGGCATCTCCTACGGGCTGGTCCACCGCTGCGCCCGGGACTCGGTGATCGCCACGGTGCCGCTGGGGTACGCCGACGGGGTGGCCCGCCGCTTCTCCGAGGTCGGCGGCGAGGTCCTCGTGGGGGGGGAGCGCCGCCCGGTGGCGGGCACCGTGACCATGGACCAGCTCCTGGTCGACTGCGGTCCTCTCGACGACTCCGGCGCCGGCGCCGTCCGCCCTGGCGACGAGGTGGTCCTCATCGGCGAGCAGGGCGACGAGTGCATCGGCGCCGGCGAGTGGGCCGAGCGCCTGGGGACCATCCCCTATGAGGTGGTGTGCGCCATCTCCCCGCGGGTCCCCCGCCACTACGCCGATGCCCAGCCCGCTCCTGGTCCGTAGCTACGGAGCACCACGACGGGCGACGACTGGCCGACTGGCGTGCGAGCTCTCGGAGGCTCGCCGCTCCGGATCGGCGGATCCAGGGACGATGGTTGCCAACGTCGATTCGGGAAGGGTCGGCCGCCTATCGGTCAGGATCGGGCCACGGGACGAGTGCCGCAAGGAACCGAGCGATGAGGGGGGCGAGCAGCGGGATGAGGACGTAGAGGAAGACGGCGATGCTGATAGCCGTCCCAAACGTCGTCGAGAACATGGCGGCGATGGCTCCGGTGAGGAGGTCTGCCGCTCCCCGTGCCGTCGAAAGAAGTACCAGAACGAAGAGAACCGTAGGTACAGCTCGTGAGTCGCGAGCGAGAGCGAGCGCCCCATAGCATCCGACCGCCCCGACCACAGATGCCCCAACGAGGACATGGTTCAATGCGCCGCCATAGTCGGGAATTCCTGCGAGCCTCGCTGCCATCAGGCCCAGGACGCCTCCTACACCGATCCCCAGGATCGTACCGCCGGTCGCCGCCAGGGCTCCGACCCAGCTCCAGCAGAACCAGCCCTCGGCGTTCCTCCTCATCGCGCAGGCACGGTCATAGTCACTGACGCATTCTCGGCCGTCTCGACGTCCACCTTGAGGAGTGGCTGAACAGTGACGGGTACCATCGACCGGGTGACGGACCTGGAGGTCATCGCCGCCGAGGCCGCCACCTGCACCCGTTGCGCCTTGGCCGAGGGCCGCACCCAGGTGGTCTTCGGCATGGGCAACCCCGACGCCGACCTGCTCTTCGTGGGCGAGGGACCCGGCGCCGACGAGGACGCCGCCGGCCTGCCCTTCGTGGGTCGCTCGGGCAAGCTCCTCGACCGCATGATCGCCGAGGAGATGGGCCTCACCCGGGCCGACTGCTACATCGCCAACGTTGTCATGTGCCGCCCCCCCGAGAACCGCGACCCCCGGCCCGAGGAGATGGCCGCATGCCGTCCGTGGCTCGATGCCAAGCTCGCCCACCTCGATCCTCGTGTGGTGGTCACGCTGGGCAACGTGGCTACCCGGACTCTGCTGGGGCGCAAGGAGGGCATCACCCGACTCCGGGGCCGGACCTACCCGTGGGAGGGCCGGCTCCTCATCCCCACCTTTCATCCCTCGGCGGTCCTGCGAGGGAGCCCCGGCGCCATGGCCGGGATGCGGGCCGATCTGGTGCGGGCCAAGCTCGCCCTGGCCGGTGATCCCGTCGCCGGCGATCCCGTCGCCGGCGATCCCGTCGCCCTGGTCACTCATAGATGAGCCTGGGCTCATGGGGCTGACGGCGGCCACCGCCGGGGTGGACCAGACCCGGGCTCTCGCCGCGGCGGTGTCGGTTCTGGCCCGGGCCGGCGACCTCGTGTTGCTGGCCGGCGAGCTGGGGGCGGGCAAGACCGCCTTTGCCCAGGGCTTCGCTGCCGGCCTAGGGGTGGACGAGGCCGTCACCAGTCCTACCTTCACCCTGGTGCGCACCTATCCCGGCGGTCGCCTGACCATGAACCACGTCGACGTGTACCGCCTCGAGCGCCTACAGGAGGCAGTCGACCTGGGCCTGGCCGAGATGGCCGACGACCCCGCCGTCACCCTCATCGAGTGGGGTGATGTCGTGATCCCGGCCCTGCCCACCGACTTCCTAGAGGTCTGCATGGCGTACGGGGACGACGGCGAGGACCACCGGTCGCTGTCCCTGAAGTCCGTGGGTCGGCCCTGGGCTGCTCGGGAGCGGGCCCTGAACGACGCGCTGGCCCCCTGGTTGGTGGTGCCACAGTGATGGACCAACCGTGCTGATCCTCGGCATCGAGACGGCGACACCTCAGGTGGGTTGCGCCCTCGGCGCCCACGAGGGCGTCCTGGCCTCGTTCCACGCCTCCCGGGGGCGCCGCCACGCCGAGACCCTGGTGCCGGCCATCGACTTCATTCGCCGCCAGGCTCAGATCGAGCTTGACGAGATCGGGGCCGTGGCCGCCGACGTGGGCCCGGGGCTCTTCACCGGGCTACGCGTGGGCGTGGTCACGGCCAAGGCCATGGCCATGGCCCTGCGGGTGCCCGTCATCGGCGTGTCCAGCCTCGACCTCCTCGCCTTCCCGGTGCGCTGGACCCACCGCCTCATCGTGTCGGTCATCGACGCCCGCCGGGGCGAGGTCTTCTACGGCTTCTACCGCCAGGTGCCCGGCGGCGTCCAGCGCCTCTCCGAGCAACGCCTCGGTGATCCCGAGGAGCTGTGCTCGGAGATCCTGGCCACCGGCGAGGAGTGCCTGGCCGTGGGCGATGGCGCCCTGCGCTACGCCGAGGCCCTCCAGGAGCTCATCCGGGTGGAGATCGGCGAGGCTGGCCTCGCCT
>JALZNY010000413.1 GCA_030857525.1 Actinomycetota bacterium | reverse complement strand
CGAGCCGGCCCCGGCGCCAGAACCGGCGCCCGCACCTGAACCGGCGCCATCCGAGGCTGACGAGGCGGACGACGCCGAGCTGGCGACCAGCCTGGAAGGCGACGCCCTGGCCGGCGACCCCTCCGCCCGGGTCCCCGCCGCGCTGTGGGGCCTGCTGGCAGCGGCGGTGTGGCTGGCCATCTCCTTCATCGCCCGGACCTGGCGGCGCTGGCCGGCCTACCTCTTCGGCCTCCCGGTCCTGCTCGTCGTGCTCTTCGTCTGCTTCGAACAGGTCGCCCGCCTCTTCCCGGCCAACATCTGACGGGAAGAGGCCGGATGTCCACCACCGACCTGCAGGCGCCCTATCCCGTGTCCGCAAACAGCTCAGGCGGCGGTCTCGGATGTCGGATGGGGCCCTCGCTGGTGAACACCCTCCCGCTCGGATCGGTGACCACCAAGGTGGCGTCTTCGTCGAGCGTGGCCGACCATCCCGGCTCGTGCAGTCGTACGTGGTGGCGACGGCACAACAAGGCGGTATTAGAAGGACAGGTGGGACCACCGTCCTCCACATGCACCACGTGGTGCACATCGGCCCAATCCGCAGGCCGATCACAGCCCGGGCGGGGCCGAAAAGAAGCTACCTGGGCATTTGAGTGAAGAACCCGTAGACGTATCCGTTGGAAAGAGCCCAGGTAGCTTCTTTCCGGACCCGAAGCGGCAGTGGCGATCCCTAACCACCAAAGCGTTATAGAGGGTTGGCCGAGATCGTCCTGGTGGCGTTGCCGTAGTCCAGGATCGACGAGCCTGACACCAGCACCCGGTGCCACACTGAGTGGCACACCAGAGAGGCCAGGGAGGGCCCGTCGATGACCACCCCGTCGGCGAAGGTGGCGCCCAGCCCGCCTCCAGATCCTCGAGGTTTGACGATGACATTGACGTGGGGGCGATGACGACTTCCCGCCGGGTGGTCGTGGCGCTCGAGGAAGAACGAGCAGATGTCGACCATGGCCGCGGCCCGACGCTGGGCGGGGGTGCGCACCTCGCCCTCGGCGTCAGAGCTTGAGGCCAGGCGCAGCGCGGTGGCCAGCATCTCACCGTCCAGGGCCCCCAGATCACCGTCCAGGCGCCAGCGGCCTTCGAGGAGCGAGGACAGGTACAGGGAGGACTCGGGCTCACCCTTGTCGTCGTCGTCCAGGTCGGCCTCGGCCAGGGCCTTCCACTGGCGCATGGCCGTCGCCACGTCGGCGGCGCACAGCGGGGCCAGGAGGGGCACCAGCTCGGCCTCCTGGCCGGCGAAGCGCTCGGTGGTCTTGTCCGAGACATTGACCACGATGGCCTTGACCTGGCCCCCCGACAGCGTGCCGTCGAGGAAGGCGGCGGTGGTCACCGGCAACGAACCCAGGCGCTTGGCCATGCGCACCGCCTGGACAGCATCGCCTGCGGTCATGCCCGCCTGGGTACGCAGCCAAGCCGTCATGGAGGCGGCCGCATCCAGGTCCCAGCCCTCGCCCCGGTCGAACTCGCCGTCGGCCACAGATACCCGGGCTGAGAGCCGATCCAACAGGCGTTACGCCAGTTTGGAGCGAAAAGCAAGGGAAGGAGAGAGATTCCTTGACGATTCGACTTTTTAGTGCACCGGTTCGTACTCTGCGAACGCATCGAGGAAGGTCTCCTCCGAGCGGTCGTCGTGGCCCTGACTGCTCAGCCGGAAGTAGACGATGTGGCGGACCCTCTCGCTAACCTTTTCTCCGATGTTGTGGCCAACAGGAAGAGCGCGAGCAGCAGGTCATCACGGCGAGCGAAGACGTGTCTTTCCGCAGCCACCGCCGCCTCTCGCCCTGATCGGGCTGCTCAGCTCACCCCTGGCGCCACTATCAATGTGCCCGCCTCGGTGTCGATCGTCGCCCTTGTGCCCAGTGGGACCGTCGGCGGGTGCGGGCCATGTCCGATCGGGAGTCCTCCCAGCACGGGAACGCCAAGGCTGGTGACGCGATCCACCAGCACGTCCACGATCGTCCATCTGCCGGGCTCGCCTCGCGATAGCCGAGGAACTGGCCGACGGCGACACCGGCGATCCCGGCGAGGCATCCGGCGTTCATGAGCTGCGTGGGCTTCGGGTCGGCCCGGCCCAGTCCCTGGTCGGTGCTCTCGATGAGCAGGATGGCGCCAGCCAGATCAGGCAGCTACGCGCCGACAGCCATGGACGCCATGTCGAGGTTGCCCCCCATGAGGAAGCCGG
>JALZNY010000412.1 GCA_030857525.1 Actinomycetota bacterium | reverse complement strand
CTCCTGGTAGCCGGGCCGCTGGCCGAGCGCACCTCGATCAGCCTGGTCATGGGCTACGGCGTGCTGGCCGCCGTCGCCCTCACCGCCTACGCCAAGCTCGATCCCGGCTCCGCCGCCGGGCTCGGCAGGGGACCGGAGGCGACGACTGCCGGCGACGGGTCAGGGCCGCCCGACGTTGTTCCCGTTGCCCACAACCCGCCCCCCGGCTGCCCCTGAGTCGGATTCCTCGCAGGTCTCGCCGCCGGCCACTCAGCCCTGGGACGCTGACGAGCGGACGCTGACCTCATCGGCCGCCCGCGGCACTCCCTGCGCACCATCGGCGCCCTCCAGCGCCGCCTCGGTCAACCGAGCCATGCGCTCGCAGGCGTGGCGGGCGAACTTCACCTGCTGGTGGCGGCCGAAGACCCGCACGCCCAGCCGCACGATGGGGTTGCCGGCCCGCGACCGGCGGGAGAAGCGGCAAGCGTGGAACTCCACCTCGCCGGTGTCGAGCCACTTCCACACCTCGTAGTCCATCTGCCCCATCTCGAGGTGGCCCTGGAGCGTCTGGTAGTTCCAGCCCCACACCCGGACCTGGCGACCCTCGATGGTGCGGGTCTCGTCCACCACGCCACCCACGCGCACGCCCAGTCGGAAGCGCAAGCCGTAGAAGCGGACCACGAGGAGCATGTCGCGCTCCTCCAAGGGCCGGTCGGGGTGGTAGACGGCCCGCACGATGGACGGGTCGGCGAACTCGTAGTCGCGCATCAAGCTCCGGGCCACCTCCCAGCTGCCCCCATCGACCGGTGGTCCCGGTGCCTCCGGCGGCAGGACCTGGCGGTAGTCATCGGACAGCCAGCCGTCCTCCTCGGTGAAGCTGTCCCGCTCGCCCAGCTCGAAGTTCAATCCCTTGTCGTGGAGTTCGCCGAGGACGCGCCGGGCCTCCGGACTGCCGAGCGACCGGCTGAAGCGCTCCCCCACGCCGTCGTCGACCGTCCTCGTCTCCACGTCGATCCCGCCGGTCAGGCGGCCGCCGGCTAGCTTGACCACCCGCTCCAGGAACGACGTCCACATGTGGAACTGCACCTCCTTGGCCAGGTGCACCCGCTGGTACATGATCCTCGAGAGCTGGTCGCCACTGCGGGCCCACGACTCGATGGTGAACGTCAACTCGCCGCCCTCGTCAACCTCACCGCTGTCGCCCGTCACCCGGAACTCGATCTGGCCCGCCTCCAGGTGCCCGTCGAGGGTGACCAGGCGGAACGACGTCGGACCGACGGCGACGACCCGCACCGGACCGTCCCACGGGCCGGGCATGCGCACCACGTACTCGTCCCCGAGCGCCATCGTGGCCTCGTCGCCATACACCTTGGTGAAGCGGGCGAACTCGGTGGGGGCCACCCGGTTGGGGTCGGCCATGATGCGCGCCATGAGCTCGTCGCTCGACAGGCTCGGTTCGGCGATCCGGGCCTGGTAGCGGCGGTGGAAGAGCGGACCCACCCCGGAGTCCGCCGGCTGGACATCCTCGTCTGAGACCTCCGGCGGCAGCTCGGGCGAAGCATCCTCCTCCATCGAGCCCGCTGTCTCACGGCGATGCAAGGGCGTGATGCGCCACAGGTAGTGCCAGAACGTGAGGCCAATCCCGACCGGCCAGATGGCGGCGGTGGCGAGGCGGCGGGAGCGAGCAGGTCGGCGGGTCACGTCGTCGGCGTTACGGGACAGCGGTGGCGACGGGGTCGCCGTGGGTAGCTTGAGGTCGATGCTAACGGCGCGGTTGCACAACCGAGGACTTCGCGGGTGGCACTTCCAGGTCTCGTCGATGGCCAGCATCGGGCTGTGCATCGCCCTGTGGGTCCGGGCCAAGACCGTCGACCAGGAGGAGCGGGACAACGCCGAGCGCCGGGCGCTGTTCGTGGGCCTGTGGCCACCGATGTTCTGGCTCATCGGCGACTCCCTGGAGCGCAGAGAGGGCACGAGCCGGTGAGGTTCGACTTCGCCTTCGACCCCCTGCTGCGGGCTCTGGCGCTGCCCTTCGGGATCACGCCCGGAACGGCCCGCGTCGACGTGGACGATGGTCAGCTCCTGGCCCGGTTCGGTCCCTGGCGGGTCTCGACGTCCCTCGACAACGTGGAGGACACCCAGGTCACCGGCCCCTACGCCACCTTGATGGTCGTCGGTCCCGCCCGCCTCTCGATCGCCGACCGGGGTCTCACCTTGGCCACCAACGCCCGCCAGGGCCTGTGCATCCGCTTCCGCC